>JAPLGR010000355.1 GCA_026390045.1 Chloroflexota bacterium
GGCGGCCTCCCGCTCGGCAAAGTCGGCGTACACGTCGAGCATCTGGCGCGCCCTCGCCTCGGCCTCCTCAGGCGTCGCATGCGCCGTGTGGCCCTCCTGCCAATAGAACTCAGTGGTGCGCAGGAAGAGCTTGGTACGCATCTCCCAACGCACGACGCTGTTCCACTGGTTGAGAAGCACCGGCAGGTCGCGGTAGGACTTGATCCACTTCGCCCACATGTGCCCGATGACCGTCTCCGAGGTCGGTCGGACCACGAGCGGCTCTTCAAGCTTCTCACCGCCGCCGATGGTGACGACCGCCAGCTCGGGAGCGAAGCCCTGGACGTGCTTCTTCTCGCGCTCCAGGAATGACATCGGGATGAGCAGCGGGAAGGCGGCATTGGTGACGCCGGTGGCCTTGAACCGGCGATCGAGATCGGCCTGAATGTTCTCCCACAACGCCCATCCGTACGGGCGCACGACCATGCAGCCGCGCACAGGCGCGTAGTCCGCCAGTTCGGCACGCAGCACAAGCTGGTTGTACCACTCGGCGTAGTCCTCGGCGCGCGATGGAAGTCGTTCCTCAGCCATCAGATCCTCTCCTCATCCTGCACGTCTCCACCGACCTGCCGTCCCGGTGTCGGCAGACACCTCCGGCTCCGCAGGCCAACGGCTACCCGGCCACCGCCACCTTGTCGCGCGTGCGGCCGCCAGGGGCCTCTGCTCAGGCATCCCCGAGCCGGGCGGCAACGGCTTCGGCAACCGGATCGAGCCACAACTGTTCCAGTGCCTGCGCGTTCGTCCCCAGAAGCGCATCGGGAGTGGCTGCCAGCAAATCTACCCATTCCTGGAGAAACCGCCACAGGCGAGCATGGTCCCACATGACCTTCCAAGCTGTATCCGGCCAGCTTTGCCCCGTGCGTTCCGCCAGTTCAGCGCGGTAGCGCTCCGCGATCTCGCCAGCTTCGACGGGCAGCTCGCCGAACCACCACTGACTCTTGCTGACGAATGTGAATAGATCAAGCACAGCCGGACCCACGCTGGCCATCTGCCAGTCGAACACGATCTGCTTACCCTCGGCCGCGACAGCAATGTTCCCGGGCCAGTAGTCACCGTGCAGGAGCGTGGCCGGGAGCTCGAGCAGCGGCCGCGCGATCTGATCCGCCTGCGCAGTCAGCTGCGCCAGCATCGCCACGCGCTCCGGCCGCGACGCAAGCGCTTCCGGCCTCCCGGATGTCACGATCCGCTCAATGGCCTGCGCGGCGGCAGCAACATGGACGGAAAAGTCCGATTCGAGCGGCCTTCCCAGCCAAGGGAAGGCATCCAAGTCATCCTGGAGCCCCCAGAACCGTTCGTGTAGCGCCGCCAACCCCCGGACCGCTTTCCAGTAGTCCTCCGCCCTCCACCGATCCGCGCGTCGCAGCGGCCGGACCGCTTCGAGCACCAGCCAGTCTCCGGTGGGCGCGGCGGCGATGAGGGCCGGGGTCAGGACCGGAAGCTCGGCGGCCAGCGACGCGTACACTCCGACCTCGCGCCGGCCGGCGCCGGCGAGTCCGGCCCGGGTGGTGCCCCGCGGCTCTTTCACCACCAGAGAACACGAGCCGTCTTCCCCGTCGGCCTGGTAGTCAACCCTCAGGCCTCGCACGCGCCCGATGGATGGCCGCTGGTGCTGCACGGTGACCGGCCGCACATCCACCACACGCAAGTCCGGCCGACGCAGGTGCCGCCGCAGTCCGGCCGTCAACTCGGCACGGGAAAACGGCCATGGCCAGGTGGCGAGGTCAGGCAAGATCGTCAAGCTTGTCCTCGGTCAGACCGTCGATGAAATCCTCGGCCGCCTGTTGGGGCCCCGCCGATTCCATCCCCGGCCGACTGCGCAGGAAGTGCAGGTGATCCATGACACACAGGTAGACGTCGGTCGCCGTTCGTCCCGGAAGCTCGCCGAGAATCCCCGAGGACTTGACCACCTCAACGACCGGCAGGTAGAGCGAATCGTACCAGTGAGCGACCGCCTCTGTGTCGGGGACGGACCGCCGCTGCTCGATCCCCATGAAGTAGCGATGCACGGCGATGTGTTCGATCAGCCGCTCGTACCCACCGAGAATCGTCGTTTCCACATCGGAACCCGGTCGCACTTCATCCAGCCGTGACCGCTCAAGGAACTCGACGCGGTCATGCAGTCGCTCGAGGTCCTCGGGCCGCAGGTCCTCCGTCACCGGGACGCGGGCTTCGCACTCGCGCACCTCGGCGTCGATGTACTCCTGGCCGCGGTTGCGCGCCACCGACACCCGGTGGTTACCGTCGACGACGAAGTACACATCCCCGACCTTGTACAGCAGCACTGGAGGCAGGCTGATGTCCTGGTACCACGCCCGGTTGATGCGTGTCCACCGGTCGATCGTCCGGGATTGGGTCGGCAGGAACAGGCGATCGAAATCCCGGTAACGGTCGACGCTGCCAACGATCTGGTTGAGGCGCACCGGCTGGACGCCGCGATAGACCGGCCCCCCCAGGTGCAGGCTTTCGCGCACGTCATCAAAGGCCATCAGGTCACGCGGGTGCCCGGACAACGCGCCGAGCACGCTCATAAGGAACGAGCGGGTCCGGGCGCTGCGGAAATCGGCATCCGACATCGAGTCGTAGCTAGTCACGCCTTGCCCTCCAACTCCACCAGGCGATAGGGGTACACGTTGATCACCTGGGTGCCGTACAGCTGCGTCATGGTGGTCTCCAGGTTGCGCTGGACATGAGTGTGGCCGTGCAGCATCAGGCGCGGCTTCCCGGTCCGCAGGAAGGTATGGAATGCACGGAACCCGGCGTGGACGCGATCAGGGCCATCATGGACGCCAAGCGGAGCCGCATGCGCCAGGAACACATCGATGGTCCGGCCGGCCATGCGCGACGTGAGCAGAAGCCGTGCGGTTCGGGCAAACATCTCGTCCTCGGTGTACTGGTGCGTGCCGTCTGGCTTGTAGCGCTGGCTGCCTCCCAATCCGGCGATCGAGATCCCGTTCAGCTTCGTCCACCGCCCATCCACGGACTGCCCACCATGGACAACGTATTCGTCGGGGTCGTGGTTGCCGGGGACATAGACCAGGGGGACGTTGAGCTGAGTGACCACATACTCCAGATAGACAGCGGGCAGGTCCCCGCAGCCGACGATCAGGCCGACGTCGCCGAATCGTTCCCGCACTGCCGGGCTGTAGATGAATTCGACGACCTCGTCGCTCAGCGCCAAGATCTGCATCGGTTACCAGGTGCGATCGTGGTTAGCCTTCAACTTATCCAGCACGGCAGCCTCAAGGTCGATGCCGGTGATGCTGGCCAACTGCATCAGGTAGAGCATGACGTCCGCCAGCTCACCGGCCAGATCATCCCTGGCGGCCGGCCCCTCGGCCCACTGGAAGTGCTCGAGCACTTCGGCTGACTCGATCGCCAGCGAGGCTGCCAGGTTGCGAGGCGTCTGCGGCTTGGGGCTGTCGGCCGCATACCAGCCCTTGGCTTGCACGAAGCGGTGCATCTCGGCCGTCAGCTCACGGATGTCCATCCGTCTTGCTCCCTCTCCGATCCGGTAAGCAAACGCGGCTCCCCACCGATCTGGGAAGCCGCGCCTTCGCTCACAGGGGCGAACGCGTCAGCCAGACCAGCAGGTCGAAGCGATCCATCGCGGCGGGAACGGCTTGCTGCTCATGATCTCGGTCTCGCTGGGATTATACGGCAACGGCCTCCGAGCGTCAAAGAAGAAGCAGAACCGCGTCCTGCGCGCCAATCCAGCCCGAGGGCGGCCCCAACAGGCGATTCGATACGGATGACTGAGCGGACTCCGTCACAAGAATTGAGTAGGGAGAGCGGGTCGCCCGCTCCCCCTCTCACACCACCGGACATGCGGGTCCGCATCCGGCGGTTCGGTGAACGTCAGGGCACCCAACGAACCTTAGCCCTCGAGCCCTTGTTGGCGGTCCGTGCCGGGAACG
>JAPLGR010000449.1 GCA_026390045.1 Chloroflexota bacterium
TCATCGTCGATGGATACGGCAGGTCGGATGTCCTGCAGGACCTCTACACACTTGACAACTCCGACTTCGTGAGCTTCCTTGAACGCCGCGGCTTCTTTGTGGCTTCCGACGCGAGGAGCAACTACTCCAAGACCATCCTGTCGCTGGCGTCATCGCTGAACATGCGCTATCTGGATGACATCGTTCAGTCCCAGGGTCCGGACTCCACCGACCCACGGCCCCTGATCGCCATAATTCAAGACAGCATGGTCCAGCGTACCCTCGCCGCGAGCGGCTGCCGTACGGTCGGCTTTGAGACAGGCTATGCCCCCACCGAGTTGACCCATGCGGACGTCTACCTCAGTCCTCCGTCGGACAGCTCAGGCGGCGTGGCCACGGCTTGGGCCGCCCGCGGTGTGAATGAGTTCGAAAGCCTGCTCTTGGAAACAACTGTCCTCCGGCCCGTGATCGACAAGTACGTCCAGGGGCAAAACATCGTCCGGTCCCTGATCAGCCAGCCGTACCAGAACCACCGCCGTCACATCCTCTTCACACTGTCTGAACTCCCGAAGATCGCCAGCATGGACGGGTGCAGCTTCGTGTTCGCGCATGTGCTGGCACCACATCCCCCCTTCGTGTTCGGGCGACGCGGCGAGGAGCTCGTCCCGACGCGTCCCTTCCGGTTGGTGGACGTGGATTACTACCCGCGTTCGGAGTACATCGAGCGCTACCGGGACCAACTGCTCTTCCTGGACACCCAGCTTGAGTCGACCATCGACCAGATCCTACAGAACTCAGACCGAACGCCGATCATCATCCTGCAGGGCGACCATGGCCCCGGAGCGTACATGGACTACACGGCGCCTCTCACCACCAACATGCGGGACCGGATGAGCATCCTCGACGCCTACCTGGTCCCTCCCGATGTAGCCTCGCGGCTGTACCCTTCCATCACTCCGGTCAACTCGTTCCGCGTCCTGTTCAGCGGACTGCTGGGCCAATCATGGCCCCTTCTCCCCGACGAGAGCTACTTCACGATGAATGACACCCGTCGGTACGACCTGATACGCGTCACGGACCGCGCCAAGACGGACTGACAGCAAGCGGGGTGAGCTCGCAAGAGGCAACGGGTGCTCCCCCTCTTGCCTCCGCCCTACCCCGCGGCCCACGGGCGCTCTCCCCTCCCCTGATCTTGCCGTACTCCATTAGGCTCACAAGGAATTCGGCAGGGCTGTTCCTCGCGGATGCTGGGGCGCGGTCGCTGATCTAGCATGATCCACTAGGCGCGAGCTCTTATGCCACACATGCAGCGGACGCCGATCCTCTCGCCGGCGTGCGGGCCGTCGCAGGGCATCCTACTCTCCAAGGTGAGACAGGTGCAAGCCGGATGTGCAAGCCGCGGGGAGCTTAGTTGGCGCTGGACACGGCCTGAGGGCAGACTCGAGTGTTCCGCCAGGTCGCAGGTATGAATGTGAACCCGGCGAGTTCGAAGTCCAGGGAGGAACAGCTATCCGGGCGAGGCCTCAGCGGTAGAATCCCCTCAGTTCCACAGCAGGGAGCGTGATTAGTCCCTCGTCCCGGTCCCCAACTTGCGACACGCGCGCCGGCTTGACCCCCACCAGATAGGCCGTGTAGGCGGCCATCAGAGCATCAAGCTGGTCGTGGTCATACAGCCCACTCAGCGGCAGGTCCCCGGTGAGCAGGTGATGCCGCGTGATCTCCTCTAGCACATGGACCGGGTTGGCGACCTCGAAGCCTTCAATGTAGAGCACCAGCTGGCGCTGGAGGCGGCCTTCCAGTGTCCCTTTCAGGAACGGCCGTCGGCCGAGCAGGACGGCATAGCAGGCATGCGGATGGACCTCGATCATCATCCGGTCAGTTCGGGCCTCGCCCACCACGAAGTGGGTGAATCCCATCGACTTCAGCCGCCGGTAAAGGGAGAAGCCCTGCTGCATCCACGCCGGGGCGTCCTTTTCCTTGGCCGGGGTGTTGTACAAGCGGATGTTCCGCCGCCTAAGCTCGTATTCGCACACCTTCCACTGACCCCACGTCCGGCTGCCCGGCCGCAGGTTGAATCGCCGGCGCGTCTCTGCCCGCAGCATCAGGCCCTGGTTGGGGGACTGGGGTGCGTCGATGGCCACGACGCCCGACTGGACCCCGGCGATGAAGGCGAGCACACTCTCGGCGTCACCCGAGTCCATCGCCACCAGGTTGAGATCGCGATCGAGCGCAGCGAAGTGCATCGGACGTTTGCCCGCCGTGGGGTCAATGCCGACGTACAGCGCGTCACTGAACAGCATCCTGTCCTCCCAGTCCTAGTCCCCGGCCTGTCCGGCCAGGGCATGCCTGCGGCCGCGGCGGACCTCGCGGGCGAAGTCGTCCCACACCTCTGTAGATGTATGATACGGCGAGAGCCAGGGTTTTGCCCCTGCCTGCCGCAAGGCAGCCTGCGCCGACCGTCCTTCCACAATTGCCCACGAGACGAACACCCAGCGCGTGCGGTGCCGGCCAAGGCTGCTGTGCAGCAAGACCTTCTGACCTACGCGCAGGCACTCCGCCACGAACCGCCCCGCCAGCCAGCGGTCCTCCGGGGTGGCCTCGCCTTCGTCTGCGATTCCCAGCCAAAGGTAGGCGTCGGGCACCGGCCCGCAGAACACAACGGGGCCGCCAGGCCGCAAGTGAACCACGGCCTTGATCCCGGTCTGTTCAGCGAACTCACCCCAGGTGTGCGGAATGTGATCGCCTCCGGCGGCGTAGATCCGATCCTCAACCCAGGTCACGCGATTGCTGGCCCTTTCCCGAGCGGTCTGGCTGTAGGAGAGGATGCATCACGGCGAACCCGGAGTCCAGGTATTGGGCACAATCACGAATTCGAACTCCGCGTCATCCGTCGAGTAGTAGCTGACGTCCGGCAGTCGACCGTACGAGCCGCCGAAGACGGCATCGAAGATCACGCGGAACGAGTTCACCGGCGTGATGGTCTGGTTAAGCTGCGCAGCCGCCTCCGGCGGGACAAGATAGGCATTGAGGATTGAGTGCTTGTCCTCTATATCGCGATCCGCCCACCCGTGGTCGCCCATGAGCAGAATGATCGGCTGTGGATCGGAGTTGGCCAGGATTGCCTCGATGTCCTCCATCAGCCTCGCATTCAGATACGTGAGCTGGTCTGTATAGGCCTCCAAGAGCGGCGATTCGCGCGCCGGGCCCGGAGAAGCCGTCTCGAATTCGGCCGCACTGACCGACTCGCCGTTGGGGCCAAACACGAACGGCGGATGCGGCGAGAGGATATGGACAAACACCAGCTTCGGCGAAGGCAGATCAGGTACGTCCGGCAGTTCGTCGAACACGTACAGCGTGCGAGCACGGTGGTCGGCCAGGTGGTCAAACGCGGCGGGAGGCGAGGAGCCCTGCGCAACGGTCCAGCCGTCCATGACGGCGCGGGCTACGGTCGTCTAGAGGAACAGGTACACGAGCCCGGTCTCAAACGCCACAGTCAGGTATCCAAGACATTCAAGCTCCTGACGCACGCGGCCGTGGTTGATCAACTGGACGATGTCGCTGCGCTTGCTCGGGCGGGTGCCAAAGAGCTCCGGGAAGTCCTCCAGGTACTCCATGTTCAGCAAGGTCGAGAGCGACAGTTCCGTATGCCGGTAGTTGCTCAGGCTGCCTCGGGCCACGTAGAAGCCCATCTCCTCCAGGGAGTCCAGGAAGGGCGAGTTGTCGAAGCCGTGGAACTCGCGCAGGACGTCATCGCGTTCGTAGGCGTCCATGATGATGATGTACACGTCTGGCAGGGGCTGGCCGGAGGGCGGCCGCAGCGTGCAGTCCTTCTGTGTCGCCCTCCCACCTCCCAGCGCATCGATATGATAGGAGGCGATGCCGACAAGCGGAAAGGCGATCGCAACCAGGGAAACCACATTCAGCACACGATTGAGTGCGGCCGTCTCTCGTCTCCGGGCACACCACACCACCCCCATCCCGACCAGCACAAGACACACAGGAATCAGATACCGATGGCGAACGATCGTCTCGCCGGATAGCCCTACTGCCTTGAGGCCATCGTACAGACGGCCGTAGCTCAGCAACACCACCAGGACCAGGCTGGCCACCAGCGCGGCATTGCCCCATCGGCGAAGCACAAGCAGCGCCCCGAGGTAGATCAGTGCACCAGCGAGGAGCGAGCCGACAAGGATGCGAAACCCCTGGGACAGCGGCACCTGGTCGACATTGGCAGCCAGCATCGACAGGGCGGGGAAGATCGCAAACAGAAGAGGGTGAAACCAGAACGGACGATGGGGCTTGCTCATGCCTAGC
>JAPLGR010000586.1 GCA_026390045.1 Chloroflexota bacterium
ACGCTGGTCGTTGTCGGTGGCGGGCCAACCGGCGTCGAGATGGCCGGAGCGCTGTCGGAGCTTGTCCACCTCGTCCTCGCCAAGGACCTTCCGAGCCTCGATCTCTCACAGGTCTCCATCGTTCTGCTGGAGGCCGCCGACCGGCTGCTGCCGGGCATGCCCGCGCCTCTCGCTCAAGCCGCCGTCGCCACCCTCGAGCACAAGGGCGTTGAAGTCCGCCTAGGGGCGATGGTCGACGACTACGATGGGGAGGCGGTCTCTCTGCAGGGAGGCGAGCGCATCGCCGCCAGGACGCTGATCTGGGCAGCCGGGGCACGCGCCGCGCCGCTGGTGGCGAAGCTGGGACTGCCAACCGCTCGGCAGGGACGCGTCGCGGTCGAACCGACGCTGCAGCTCCCCGGCGCGCCAGAGGCATTCGTCATTGGTGACGCCGCCTACCTGGAGGGCGCCGGCAAGCCGCTGCCGATGATGGCGCCGGTCGCCATGCAGATGGGTGACACAGCGGCAGACAACATCTGCCGGCTGCTACGCGGCGAGGAACCGGTCGCCTTTCGCTATAAGGATCCCGGCTCGCTGGCGACGATCGGACGCAACGCCGCCATCGCCTACATCCATGGCCTGTCCCTCCAGGGATTCCCGGCCTGGGTCGTCTGGCTGGTCGTGCACCTGATCCAACTGATCGGGTTTCGGAACCGGCTGTTGGTGCTCGTCAACTGGGCGGTCGATTACTTCTTCTACGACCGTGCGGTGCGACTGATCACGTCGGACGACGCGCCCTGCTGAACCCCGCGGGGTCCAAGTCGATCAGGTCGTGTTCCCGCTCTGTTTCGGAGGATCGGCCGGGGTGGGTTCTGCGTGAGTGGCAGCCTCACCCGGGCTTGGCGAACACGACCACGAAGTAGCCCCCGTAATCGCTGTCCGCATCGTACACGTACCCGACGCCGAACTGGGTGTAGTTCGGGCTGAGGATGTTGGCCGTGTGCGGAGCGCTGTTCATCCACCAGTTGAACGCCGTCTGGGCGCTGCCGCCGCCGACGTAGAAGTTCTCCCCGATCCAGGACCAGTCATAACCCTGCCGCTCGACGCGGTCGCGAACTGACGAGCCGTCCGAGCCGGTGTGCGAGGCGAAGTGATTGCAGGCCATGTCGGTGCCCTGGACGCGCGCGGCGGCCGTCAGGCGGCTGTCCACCGAGTAGGCCGCGAGCCCCTGCGACGTGCGTTTGTCGTTGATCAGGGCGATCACCTGGCCTTCCACGCCGGAGTTGGCGGCCGCGTTGCAGGCCGAGGCGGTCGGCGCGGACGTGGACGTGGCGGTGGGTACCGCGATGGTCGGGGGCACTTCGGACGTAGCGGTGGGCACCTCCAGGGTTGATGGCACTTCAGAGGTGGAAGTGGGCGCACTGATCGTGGGCGGCACTTCGGAGGTGTTGGTGGGCGCAGCTGTCGTCGGCGGCACCCCGGGGCTGCCGGATGCGGTGGGGGTCGGTGTTCTGGTTGCGGTGCGCGTCAGCGTACGCGTCGGGGTGCGAGTCGGCGTGCGCGTGCGCCAGGCGGTTGCCGTCGCGAAGAAGCCCGTTGTCGACGATGAAGTGGGGCTTGGAGATGGCGTCAGCGTGACCGTCTCGGTCGATGTCGGCGTCTCAGACGCCGTTGCGGTCGCCGATGGGGAGGTGGTGTCGGAAGGCATCGCCGTCGGGGATGGCGCCTGTGTGGTTGCAGTAGGCTCGGGGGTCTGAGTTGGCAGGACCGCCGGGTAAGGGCCGAACTCGATGCTCATCAACGCCGGCACGGTGGGGGTCGGCTCACTCGCCAGACCGGTATGCACCCAGAAGTCCTGTGCGGCCGCTTGAGCCGCCGTCTCGAGGTGGGACAGGCTGCCGATGCCCATCGCCTCGGCCGCCAGCACCATGCCGAAGAAGGTGGCGAGGCACACGAACGGCGTCAGGCCGATGCCGATCAGGATCGTCCCCCAGAGGGATTGGCCCAGGCGGCGGGTCATGCTCTATTCTCGCGGCCGGTCGGAACAGGGGGCCATAGGCAGGTTGTACCAGCGTGGATGCGGGCCGTTCCCAAAGGCTGCGCAGCCCCTGCTCGGCTTGCGTTCCTCACGCGGCACAAGGATTCCGGGCTGCTATGAGAGCACGTGGAATCCACGATCGACACAGTGCCTCTTCTGGCGGGCCCTGATGCGGGGTTTGCCCCGCCGCCCATCCATCCGGGGTGCTTCATCGGGAATCGAGTGGCGTCCGGTTGGATCCGCGTCCAGGTCGTCCTTGAGAACGGGGCGACTAGGCCTGCAGGGGTCCTGCCAAGAGAGCTGCACGGTCTGGCTCATGAGTTGCTGCCGCAGTGTACATCAGAGGGGACCCGCGATGGACTCGCGGGGTAGAATCCCTGCCACTGCATACTCGCACCTTGGAGGAAGAGGAAGATGGCAACGGATGCGGCCGTTAGCACCGTCACGGGCAAGCGGATCGTCGTCATCAAGAACGGACCGTATTCGGTTGAGGGCGATGTTCCTCTGGTGAGGAAGACGCAGGTGGTTTCCGAGCATGGTGAACCGCTGACGTGGCGGAAGGATGGAGCGATCGCCGTCAGTGAGGGAGAGTATCAGCTCTGTCGGTGCGGCCAATCGGGCAGTGCGCCCTTCTGTGATGGAACCCACAGGAAGGTTGGCTTTGACGGCACGGAAACGGCTGACACCGACCTGTCCGAAGCACGCAGAGAGCAGTTCCCGCACGGCACGCGCATCATCGTCCAGGCAGATCCCTCGCTCTGCATGCTGTCAGGATTTTGCGGGCTGCGCGACGCCGACATGGGCCAGTTGGTGGCGGCCACACATGACACGAAGGTGCGCTCGCTGGTCATGGCCATGGTTGAGCGCTGCCCGTCCGGCGCGCTGACCTATCGGATCGAGGCCAATGGCCCCGATATCGAGCCGAACTTGCCTTCGGAGGTTGCCGCGACCAAGGAAGTCACATCCGATGGTCCCATCAACGGGCCCCTCTGGGTAATGGGCGGCATCCCGGTCGAGCGCTCCGACGGCAAACCGTTCGAGACCCGCAACCGCGTGACCCTCTGCAGCTGCGGGCAGTCTGGCAACAAGCCGCTGTGCGATGGGACCCATCGGGGCATGGCGCAGCGTGAGGCACGACGTGGCCGAATCGCCGTCCGGTAGACGGCGGGGGCTGTCCCGCGCGCAGCTTGGTTGCCGATCCCCTCGAACGCCCTTGGCAATACAGGTGCCTATCCCCGAGACCGAGTGTGGCTGTGTGGCCTGTGAGGGACCCGGGCGGGGGCAGAGCCAGCGTCCGGAGCGGACGGGACTCTTGCACGAAGCCGACCTTCTTGAGGCCTCGAGTCACGGAAAGGCGCCCTTGCGCGGATGAAGAGAGAGCTGATCCCCTTCCATGCGCTCTCCCCTTGCTTGATCCTTGTCTATGCCGTTGACATCCGCCCCCAAGGGCGCTATTCTGTGGCGTATCAGTAAGCGATAAGGAGTTTCGGGAGACGGAACAGCGGCCATTCGATATAAGGGCTCCAGCCTGTCCGTTGACCGGGGTGGGGCCGCGTTTCCATGGGCGCCTGCGCCTTCCATCGCAACCGAGCCGCGGCGCCATCGCCACTCCGGCCGCCTGAGGCGAACGCCTTCGCCAAGGAGAAACCAGCATGCCCGATACGTACACTCTCGCCGAGGCGACGCTCAAGGTTATCCAGGACCGGCGCAGCATCCGGGAGTTCACTCCCGAAGAGGTGTCGGATCAGGACCTGGACATGATTCTGGAGTCAGGCCGCCAGGCGCCCTCCGGCGAGAACGCCCAGCCCTGGCGGTTCGTCGTTGTGCGGGACGGTGAAATGCGCAGGAGGCTGGGCGCCCTGGCCGGGGGAGGCAGCGGCCGTCGCTTCACCGCCGAGTTCGTCACCAAGAAGATGCAGGAGCGCTTCTCCAACCTGCAGGACGAGGAGAAGAAGAAGGCGGCCTTCGAGAAGCTGACCTCTGGGCAGGTGTCCGCCTTCATGGCGGACGCGCCGGTGAACATCGTGGTGTGCGGCAAGAAGGATGTCTGGGACATGCCCTACGATACATCGGCGGCCATCGAGAACATGCTGCTCATGGTGACCGCGCTCGGGCTGGGCGCGTGCTGGGTGATCGCTCCGTGCATCGACATCCGTGACGAAGAACGCGTCAAGGGCTTGCTGGGCGTGCCGGAAGGCTTCAAGGCGGTCAGCATTCTGTCGGTCGGCCATGCGGTCCGGCCGCACCGGCCGCGCCCGCGGCTCCCGATCAAGGATCTGGTCTTCCGCGAGACGTGGGGAAATGCCTACTACAAGGATCCCGCATGAACAACAAGACGCTCCCTCTGAACTACGCCAACGGCCTCATGCTGGAGCTCGAGAAGGCGTTCTACGACGAGCGCGGCAAGGGGGCGCGCTTCCGCACCACGACCGTCGGCCGATCGTACTTCCGTGAGCATTGCCTGCCGCGCATCGCGTCGAGCGAGATCTCCGGCATCCTCCCCGCGCTTGAGAAGGCACTGTGTGAGGACGGAATCGTCGCCAGCCTGACGTACAGCCAGGAGGAGCGGCTGCTGCGCGTGCGCGTCGACGGCTGCGTCCACCGGCCGGTTGAGGAAGCGATGGTGGCACACGGCGTTGAACCGTTCACCTGCATCCCGGCCAATCTGGTCGTGCTGGCCCTGGAGGAGAAGCTCGACCGTCCGGTCGAGCTGGCCGAGATCAAGGTTGAGGATGGGGCCTGCGCGCTGTTGCTGGCTGTCTTCGATCACCGTCCCACGCTGGCATAGGAGGCGGGATGGGGAAGCTTGTCACGCTCGCCGAGGCTGTTGCCTCCATCCCCTCCGGCTCGCATCTCGCCCTGTCCGGCTTCGCCATCACCCGCTGCACGATGGCGTTTGCGCGCGAGGTCATCCGGCAGGGGATCAGGGGACTGACGGTCTCGCAGTGCGTCGGCGCGATGGATGCGGATCTCCTCGTCGGCGCCGGTGCCGTCGAGCGCCTCATCTACGGAGGGGGCTCGCTGGACCGCTTCGGACGGCTGGCGTGTGTCAACCGCGGCATTGAGGGCGGGAGCCTGCACGCCGAGGAGTACAGCAGCCTGTCAATCGCCTTCCGCTACCTGGCCGGCGCTCTCGGATTGCCGTTCATGCCGATCCGCTCGTTGGTCGGCTCCGACCTGCTCCGGCAGCTTCAAGAACGGTCTGGGGCGGATGTGGCCAGCATCAAGGATCCCTTCACGGGGGAGTCATGGCTGGCCCTGCGGCCGCTCTCGCCTGATGTGGCCGTCGTGCAGGTGCAGGTGTCGGATGAGGACGGCAACGCCTGGATTCGCGGGCCGCGCTGGGACAACGCCGAGCAGGTCCGGGCCAGTCAGCGCACGATCGTCATCACGGAACGCGTCGTGCCGGGCGATGTCATCCGGCAAGACGCGGAGCAGACGGTCATCCCCGGCCTGTTCGTCTCGCACGTGGTCAAGCTGCCCTTCGGCGCCCACCCCGCGTCCGTCTATCGCGTCTACGACTACGATGCCGCCGAGATCAAGCGCTACGTCGAGGCCACGCGGACGCCCGAGGCACTGCAGGCTTACCTGGTTGAGACGGTGCACGGTGTCCCGGACCATGCAGCTTACCTGGAGAAGATCGGCGGCCAGGCGAGGTTGTCGGAGCTGATGGCGGATCCGGGGCTGGGGTACTGAACGGAGGAGGGCGCGCGTGGATCTCGACTACACCACCTCGGAGCTGATGGCGGTGGCCGGTGCCCGGGAGCTCAAGGACGGCGAGGTCGTGGCCGTCGGTCTCGGCCTGCCGGTCGTCGCCTCCTTCCTGGCCAAGAGGACGCACGCTCCGCACATGACCATCCTGTTCGAGCTGGGGGTCATCGATCCGCAGCCCGTCGAGCCCGGGGTCGGGCTGGCCGATCCACGGGTTTGGTATCGCGCAAACGTGCTCAGCAGCTTTGTCGACATCCTGGGATCTGTCCTGCATCACGGGCGGGTCGACGTCGGCTTTCTGGGCGGCCTCGAGACCGATCGATTCGGCAACCTGAACACGACGCTGGTCGGGGACCCGCGGGGCAAGTTCCGCCACATGATCGGCAGCGGCGGCGCCAACGACATCGCTTCGTGCGCGCGGCGGACGATCATCATCATGCGGCAGGAGGAGCGCAAGCTGCGCGAGAGCATCTCCTTCATCACGAGCCCGGGCTATCTCTCCGGGGGAAGCCGCCGCGCCGAGGCCGGGCTGAGGGGCGGCCCGAGCAAAGTGATCACCGACAAGGCCATCTTCGGCTTCCACCCCGAGACGCGCGAGCTGATGATCCTGTCGGTCCACCCGGGCGTCACGCTGGATGAGGTGCGCAGCACGATGGGCTTTGCGCCGCTCGTGCCGGATCCTGTCACGGCGACCGAGCCGCCGACAGCTGAGCAGCTGCGCCTGATCCGTGAAGAGATCGACCCCGAACGCATGTACATGGGCTAGCGCCGTTGAGCGGGACCCGGCCGAGGAAGTGACAAGGCATGCCGTACGTCGTGACCGCTGAATGCAACCAGTGCGGGGCGTGCATCGCGGGGTGTGAGAACGGTGCCATCCGCGAAGGTGAGACTCAGTCGATCATCGACGCCGCACTGTGCATCGAGTGCGGGACGTGCGAGCGGAACTGCCCGTTTGAAGCGATAATCTTCATCGAGGACACCGAACCGGCGGTTGCTCCGCCACGCGAGAGTACCGCCGACCCCTAGGCCCGCTCGCGTGCAAACCGGGGGGCGGCGCCCCGGAGGCCCTGCCGACATGAGCGAAACCAGCAGCGGCAATGTGCGCGCGGTGGAGCGGGCGCTGCAGATTCTGGCCTGCTTCGACGACGAGCACCCCGAACGCGGCATTTCCGACATCGCCCAGGCCGTCAAGCTGCACAAGGCGACCACCCACCGCATCGTCACCACCCTGATGTC
>JAPLGR010000565.1 GCA_026390045.1 Chloroflexota bacterium
AGGGGGAGATCGGGGATCACGAGGAAGATGTCGGTCAGGCGCATGAGCACGTTACCCAGTCGCCCGCCGTAGAAGCCGGCGATCAGGCCAACACTTCCGCCGATGAGCATCGAGATCAGGGACGCGGTAAAGCCGACAACCAGCGAGACGCGTGCACCGTAGACGAAGGCGCTGAAGACGTCCTTCCCACCATCATCCGTCCCAAGGAGGTGAGCGGCGCTCGGCTTCGCGTAGATGTCCTCAATCGTCACCCGGGCCGTCGTGTGGGGATCATACGGAGCGATCCGGGGTGCGAATACCGCCACGCCGATGGCGAGTCCCAGCATCGCCAGCCCGACCAGGCCCATGCGATTGTGCCCGAGAAGGCCCGCGATGGATGCCCAGCGCTCCCGCCAACGCCCCCGCCGCTTCATCAATCCCGCCTCCTGTGCTGGAAGAGGGGTGCCTGCGAGCACGCGAACACCGATGAGATACTGCGAGCCGATGGTCCGCAGTGGCCGTCCGTCCTCGCGGTGTCTGGCAACCTGGTCACCCTGTCCACACCCATCATCCTCGTGCAGCTCTTCCTAGGGTGCCTTGATGCGCGGATCGAGCAAACCATAGATGAGATCGGCCGCCAGGTTCGCCGCGACCACGGTGACGGCGATCACGAGGAAGGCTCCCTGCAGGACCGGGTAGTCCTGCCGTCGGACGGCCTCGAAGATCAGACTGCCCACACCCGGCCAGGAGAAGACCTCGGAGAGGATCTCCAGCACGGAACTGCGCATGACAAGCATGTACTCGCCGAGCAGCACGATGGTGAAGGTCAGCGTGGGAAGCAGGAGATGCCTGCCGACATCCACTGCCTGCGCCCAGAATGAGTCGAACTCCACCCCAACGGTCTCTTTGCCCGCCGTCGGCAATCCGAGGTACGTACTCCCGATGATCAGAAGCAGAATCCCGAGCCAGAAGGTCGGCAGTGACCAGGCCGCCAGCGAGAACGTGATCGCGCCGGTGTCAAGAGAAGTGCGGTTCTTCCAGGCCGCGAGAAGGCCAAGGGACATCCCAAGAACAATGGCCAGGACCTGTCCGCCCATCACGAGCAACACGGTGTTGCCGATGCGCTCGCCCAGCAGCTCGCTCACCGGGCGATTGAAGTTGAAGGAGGTCCCCAGGTCACCGTGTGCTAGCCGGTCGAAGTAGGCAAAGAACTGGGAGTCGAATGGATTGCCGCCCTGGAGGTTCAAGATCAGCGGGTTGTCTAGCCCGAACCGCCGCGCCAAGGACGCACGCGTCTCAGCCGTGAGGCGCGGGTCTTTGGCGATCGACGTCGTCGGATCGCCCGGCAGGATCCGGAAGAGAAAGAAGTTGAGGACAAGAACGAAGAGGATGGTCAGGAGCGACCAGGCGGCCCTCTTCAGCAGGTAGTCGCGGCGTGCCATGCCCACCCTTGTGGGGCAGGGGCGGTTTCCGCCGCCCCTGCCCTCTCGGTCCGTCTCAAGGAGGCTTACTGCACCGGGTAGACGACTGTCAGGGAGGCCGGGTCCTGCAGGTAGAGAATGCTGTTGGAGCCTTCAGCGGGCACAGGCCAGCCGGCAAATCGGTCGTTGCGGAAGGCCTGAACCTCCATCTGGTAGTACGGGATGATGTACGGCAGATCCTCCAACATGATCCGCTGCATCTCGTGGATCATCTCGATCCGCTTGGCATCGTCCGGCTCCACGGCCTGTTCCGCGTACAGACGGTCGTATTCCGGATTGGAGTAGCACGTCTCGCTCATGCCGGTCGGAATCTCGACCGAGGTCAGGACGCTCATGATGAAGGACGGATCCGGATCGCTCCCCCACCCCCACATCAGCATGTCATAGTCGAAGGCTGGGCAGCAGTTGGCCGTCACCGTATCAGCTTCGAGCACCTGGGGGGTCATCTTGATCCCGATCTGTCCCCACAAGCTTGAGAGCAGTTCCGCTTCTCGGGGGCCGGCGCCGATGTCCGATGGGATCTGCATAACGATATCAAGCTGCCGGCCGCCGCAGTCCATCCCGGCCGGGCATTCACGGATGCCATCCTCATCGGTGTCCAGGTAGCCTGCCTCATCCAGCATCTTGTTGGCCAGCGGGATGTCAAAGGCATAGTCCTTGAGTTCGGAGGCGTAGAAGCTGCCGAGCGCGGCCGGGACAAGCCCAAGCCCGGGTTGCGCCAATCCGAGTTCTGCCACATCGATGATCTGCGCCTTGTCGACGGCGTGCGCCATCGCCTGACGCACCACAGGGTCCCGCAGCGCCGGGTGGCCCGAACATATGCCATCGTCCACCGGGCATGTCTCGGGGCTGCTCAGGTTGAAGATGTAGTCGCGCAGGCTGCGACTGGTCCCAGACGCCACCGTGATGTTTGCGTCGTTGCGCAGGGACGGAACGACGGTGCTGGGGAGCTCCGTGATCATGTCCAATTCACCGGCGCGCAACGCCTGGACGAGAGCGTCTTGAT
>JAPLGR010000051.1 GCA_026390045.1 Chloroflexota bacterium
TGGGCACCGGACGAACCGGCCAGGCGGGCCGCGGTATCTTCAGCCCCTGCCTTCGCGGTCAGCGCCCGAAGGTCGGTGATCGCCATCGCAACTTCCTTGCCCTTGGCCTCGATGATGTCGAGTAACTCCTCGGGCGTCCGCGTGTCTTCCACCGACTTGGCGTGAGGGTTCACAGCTTTGAGATCGAAGCCCCGCCCCTCGATCTCGGCGCGCGTGACCGTCCAGCTGTGGTCGCTGTCGGCGCGCCCTGGCAGGAGCCGGAAGAACTCCTCGAAGTGCGCGATGGTCAGCGGCGACTTCTTGCCGACTTTGATGTCCGACAGGTCGTAGTACCAGACCTTTTCCGTCGGCCCGCCGCGGGTGAAGAACAGGAGGTTCGTCTTCACGCCGGCGCCGGCGTTCACGAAGGCGCCAGCCGGGAGACTCACGAGGCACCACAGGTCGAAGTCGTCGAGGAGCTTCCGCTTCGTCTGGACGAAGGCGTTCTCGTTGGTACGAAAGAGCACCCCCTCGTCCACCACGATGCCGCAGCGCCCGCCCGGCTTGAGGGAGTCCATCACTTCCTGGAGGAAGAGGACCTGCGTCGCGCCCGTCTTGAAGGCGTAGCGTGTCTGCGCCTCCTTCCCCTCCTAGCCGCCGAAGGGTGGATTCATCAGGACCACGTCGAAGAGGGGCGGCGCGTCGGCGAAGAGTCCGCCGTACTGCTCGGCGCGCGTCAGGGTGTTGCCGTGCCAGATGCGCGGCTCGTCGATCCCGTGGAGGACCAGGTTGGCGAGGGCGATCGGGTAGATGACGTTGTCCTTCTCACGGCCGTAGAAGGTGCGGCGCCGCAGCAGTTCCAGGTCTTCGGGCCGAGTGACCTTCTCGTTCTTTGCGCCGGCCATGTGCTCGAACGCCTGGGCGAGGAAGCCGCCGGTGCCGCAGCCGGGGTCGTAGACCGTCTCGCCCACCCTGGGGTCCACGACGCGCACCATCGCGCGGATGACCTCGCGCGGCGTGAAGAACTGGCCGCCGTCGTTGTTCTTCTGCCCCATCTGGAGGAGCAGTCCCTCGTACACCTGCGACAGCGTGAAGACGTGGGTCGGGTCCACCGCTTCGGCGGTGATCTCGTCCACCTTGTCCACGACGTCGAGGAAGTTCTTCTCGGTGTCGATACGTGTCTTCTCGACGCCGCCCATGAGCTCGGCGTCGATCTTCTGCCGCGGCGTGGCGCCGGCCTTCTCCTCCAGGGCGCGCAGGTACGGGAGGAGGTCGTCGTTGACGAAGGAGAGGAACCCGCCGAGGGCGCCGTCCTTCAGCGCCTTCCGCTTGGCACCGTCGGGCGCGGCCCAGTCGCGCCAGCGGTACGGGGCCTTGAGCGTGGGTGTGAACTCGGAACTGACGGCCTGGGCGGCCTCGGCCTCGGCGGCTTCGCGCTCGTCGAGGATGCGGAGGAAGAGGATCCAGGTGAGTTCGGGGACGTACTGGAGGGCGCCAGCGCAGTTCGAGCGCCGCATGATGTCGCAGATCGACTTCACCACGGCATTGACCGACTGCGGCGTGGCGAGGCGGCGACCGTTGCCGGTGGCGTTGCGGGTTCGAGCCATCAGCTGGTGCCTTCAGGCGTCAGGTTCGCGGGCTCCTCGAGGATGTCGAGGATGGCCGTGGCACAAAAGAGCCGATCGCGCTCCGCCTTGTTCACTTGTCGCAGGATATTGAGCTTCACGAGCCTCTCGACCGCCCGCTCGGCGGTGGTATAGGCGACCTTCTCCCGCTTGGCGATGACCTTCACCACACAGTACGGGTTGGCGGCGAGATCGTCCACCAGCTTGAGCGGCAGGTCGGACCGGGCGCCGACGAGCGAGCGCCGCCAGCCATCGAGCAGGGCCGTGATGCGCACGCCGCGGCTCATGGCATCCTCGGATTGCCGGGCCACGCCGTTCAGAACATACGCCACCCACTCGTCCCAATCGCCTTCGCGGCTGACAGCCAGGAGGCGGCGGTAGTACTCCTGCCTCGTGGCCTCGAAGAAGGCGCTGAGGTAGAGGAACGGCGCGGGCAGCAACCCGCGCTCGACAAGAAACAGCGTGTTGATGAGGCGCCCCACGCGGCCGTTGCCATCGCGGAACGGGTGGATGGCCTCGAACTGGTAGTGGAGCAGCGCCAGCTGCACGAGCGGCGGCAGGGCGCGGTCGGCTAGGTACTTCTCCCACGCCGCGAGGCAGTCGCCCAAGTCCTCGGCAGGCGGCGGCACGTAGGTGGCGTTGTGGATTGGCGCGCCGGGGCGGCCGATGTACACCTGGCCGGTGCGGAACTGGCCGGGCGACTTCGCGTGTCCGCGGACGCCCTTCATCAGCCGCTTGTGAAGCTCCTTCACCAGCTCGAGCGAGATGCGTCCGGTCTTGAGCCGCTCGACGCCGAGGTCGAGAGCGGCGATGTAGTTCGTCACTTCTGCGAGGTCATCGGGATCCCGCTCCACCTCGGCGCCGGCCTCCTCAGCCAGCAACTCGGCGAGCGTGGTGATCGTGCCCTCGATCTTGCTGGATAGCACGGCCTCTCGCCGGACGAACGGCCGCATCAGGATGAGCGGGTTGGGCAGGCCCCGAGCCTCGCCGGCCAGCCGGCCGATGAGGCGGTCGGCGTCGGGCCTCGCGGTATTAGCGGTACATGGCCAGAGCGCTAACAGATCTGGGCGCCTGTTTTCATGACGCTAATAAGCTAACGCACTATTAGTGATATGGCAACTGAAACGATAACAACGAAGGGCTTACCATCCGGGAGTATGGCAGCAGCGACAGATGCAACTGCCGTTCACCGGCGAGGAGTTGCCTATCCCCTTGCGGAAATGTAAGAATTCCTTACATTTATTGCAGATGCCGGTGACGCTGTGTCAACTAATCAATTGTCAATAAAGGACTTATGGCTCTCACGCGGAAGCAGATCGGACAGCGACTCCGTGAAGTGAGGGAGGCCATCGGCTACACACAGTCCCAGGTAGCTGACCGCCTCGGCATGCACAGGCCGACGGTCTCGGAGATCGAGGCGGGGCGACGCGCGGTCAGCAGCGAGGAGCTTTATCGCTTCGCCGAGTTGTATGCGACTCCCGTGTCGGTCTTGCTCGCCGACCCCAATCCCTCCGTGGAAGCGGCGGTCGAAGTCCTATACCGCCGGCAGGGACCGGAACGACCGGAGACCAAGACCGCAATCACCAGCTTCGTTGAACGATGCCGGGCGGAGCGAGATCTCGAGAAGTTGCTGGACCTGCCACCGCATTCGGACACGAGACCTGGCTACGCCGCGAGTGTTCCCGTAGACAAGTGGGAGGCAATCCACCAGGGAAACAGGATTGCCGAACAGGAGCGGCGGCGCCTGGAGTTGGGGACCGAGCCAGTCCGAGGTGTGATTGATCTACTGGAGCGGCAAGGCGTCAGAATCGGGGCGATCACCCCGTTGAGCGGCGATGCACTGGATGGGTTCTACCTGGAGACAGAGGAGCTTGGACCCTGCGTCGCGGTCAATCCGCACGAGGATGACAGCTGGAGCGGTCTTCGCGCAGTCTTCACTGCCGCGCACGAATACGCGCACTGGCTCCTTCGGGATCGTCAGGTTGAGGTGTTCGTCTTTCAGCCGGGTGACGAAGATCTGCTCGAGGTTCGTGCGAACGCCTTCGCCGCGGCGTTCCTCGTTCCCCCGGATGGCATACGCGCCTATTTCGATTCGGCCGGAATGCTGCGGGAGCGGCGTATCACCCATCTGAGCCCAGGTGATGTGGTTCGCGCCATGGATCACTTCGGCGTGTCTCGCTTGGCGCTCCTGTATCGTCTCATGAACCTCGACCTGATCGACCAGCAGACATTTGAGACGCTTCGGACATTCTCGGTCTCCGGAGCGGCGAATGCGCTCGGCATTCGATTCAGCCAGCGAGGGAACATCGGGATGCGACTTCCGATGCTGGCCATCCTAGCGTGGCGGAAGGGACTGATCGGTGCTGGGCGGGCTGCGGAGTTGTGCGAACTCGACATTGCCAAGTTCAAGCAACTTATCCGCGAGATTGGGGAGGAACCCGAGGAGTCTCCCGATAGTGCACTCCTTGGGGCAGCGGCCGTGGGGTGATGAGTGGCAGGGAACACAGTCATTCTCGATGCCTGCCTCGTCATCACCTTCGGGAACGCCGAGGCGCTGGATACGATTGCGGGTTTGCGGCTTCACCATGTGGCAATTGCGTGCCGCGCCGCAGGCGAAGTCCTGTGGCCACCGGCCGCTGATCAGTTGGCTGGCCGCATCGCAGACGATTCCATCCATGTCGAGGCCATTGACATCGACGTCGCGGCAGAGCAACAAGCGCTGGCGCGCTTTGACGCTTCTCCTCGGTTCCGCAACCGTGGCGACGCTGAGGTGCTGGCACTGGCTGCCACACGTGGCTGGATAGTCGGCTCAGACGAAGTGGCGATCCGCCGCGTGGCATTCGAAGAGTTCGGCGCTGGCCGAGTCGCAGGGACTCTCGACTTCCTGAAGTGGGCCGTTGGTGAGCGGCGTCTGACTCTCGATCAGGCGGTGGATCTGCTACGATCCCTGGACGTTGGACCCGCCTTGCTGCGCCGGATTGCGGCCGCCGGCCAGACGCCGGAAGGCGTCCTCAGCACCTGAGTCGACCGCTCATTCCCTCGCGCACCGCTTGGGGCCCGCGAACGGCCAGCTCGCCCTGGTCGCCGCCCGCGTGAAGGTGTTCGAGCGCCGGTACGAAATGTCCTCCGACGAACTTCTGGAGCGCCTGCGGACCGGGCTGCAGAAGGAAACGGCCGACGTTGCGCAGTGGCTCTTCTGGCTCCAGGTCCAGAGGCGCTGTGCCCGAAGGTAGGCACGGCCCGAACAAGCTCCCCAATTACACCGATATCCACCGCAACGAGATGCACCGATTCCTGTCGGACGGCTTTGAGCTGTCCGACGGCATCGAACTGCGATTCGACAGCGAAGGCGCTCCATCCACGACCGGGCAAATGACGACGAATTCAGGGTGATCGGCCTTGGGTCGCGGCATCCGCTTCACCGCCTGGTCCAATACCGCCAGGTCCATGCTCTCTGCGGTGCAGGCGGTCACCTTCCACCCAGTATTCCCATCCGAAGGGCAGCCAGCCTCTTGGCACCGGTCCTGATGCGAGGGGGTTGTGCACGAAGATGAAGTCAGGGCCGGCGCAAGGCGGTCGATTGATCTCGTCTGAGCACGAGTACAACAGGGCGCTGATAGGCGAGTATGCTGGGTCGAGGAATAGATCGGTGGCAACGGGCTGTCCGGACTGCTTCAGAACTTCGCGGCGATACGAAAAGAAGCGATCGACGACCTCAACGGTCGCGCGATCGATGACCAACTGCTCATGGCCAAACGGAAGCACACACCGCACGACTCGTGGAATGGTGATCTCAAGCATGGCAGACGGGATCCTGGCGGCGTTGAGGGCTACAACGAACGGATCAGTGTGGGCGATCCAACCGCGTTCGCGATACGCAAGAGCTCTGCGACGCTTCTCTTCGATCGCCGACCGAAGTCGCAGAATGATCTGATCGTCCGGAACACTGAACGCCACGCCGTTCGGCGGCTCCCGCACAGCATCGAGACCCTCGCCGGGACCGGGCGCAACCGCCTCGATCCAGACACGCGGCTGCCGCGCCAGGAGATCTGGCCCGTGACCCGCTGGCTGGCGCTGTGCCCTCGGGACGAGGCCCACGCCGTGGATGTCAAGAGTGTAGGCCAGGTAGAGCTCCCAAAAGGTCGACATATACGCGTCCGGCGCCCGCTGCCGCAGGCCGTCATCGAGGAACTGCGAGCAACCGGTCCAGAGCATCTCCACGAAGGCGCGACCATCGGCCACGATGGGGGCCGCGCCGTCGCGAAGCGCCGTGTAATGACGGTCGCTAGATGAACCCGCTTTGAAGAACGATGTCATGCGATCCACCCTGGGCCGAGCGAAGCTGCAGACACACTCCCGCCTAGGCGCGGACAAGGGCAAGAATATGGCAAGGCCGACTCGCCTAGCCTCGATTTCCACGGGGCCGGCAGCGGCTAACGCTTTCCGGGCGCGACGTCCGGAATCCCCTGAGGTGTGAGACGCGATGCGTGGTTACGTTAGTAGTGTTGGGTACTGATATGATGTGGCGCATATCGCTACCCCTATTGTGGCGCGCTGCGGGCGGCCCGGAGCGCGTGGCCGGTGGACACCGTACAGCCGTCAGTTACGCGATCCGTAGGTG
>JAPLGR010000603.1 GCA_026390045.1 Chloroflexota bacterium
GATCTGGGCCCGGATGTCACCAACCTCGACCACGTCGGTCGCGATGCCATCGAGTTCATCGGGGATGATGGCCTCTGGCTCCAGTGCAGCCCGCGGAAGCTTTCGCCTCACCAGCGCTGCCAGGCAAAGCTGGTCGCCCCGCCGGCCCTGCACCGTCTTCAGCCCGATCCCCAGGCCGATGACGTTGGGAAGCGCCAGGAGCGTCGCCTTGTGCTGCACCTGGGCGCGCTTGACTTCATCATGCTCCGGCACTTCCCCCTCCGCTGGCGGCCCGATTCCAGTATAGGCGCAATCCAGATGGCTGCCGGGCGAGGAAAGCCGTAGGGGCGAAGTGTGCTTCGCCCCTACGCAAGGATCTCGGTACCCAACGTCGTGCGCGGTTCAAGTGTGGATGGAATGACCCTCGGCGGCGTGCGCTGCTTCCATCACTGCTTCGCTGAGCGTTGGGTGCGCGTGCACGTTGCGGCCGATCTCGGCCGGCGTCAGCTCGAACATCCGCGCCAGCGTCAGCTCGGGCAGCAGCTCTGTCACCTCCGGGCCGACCAGATGAGCACCGAGGATCTCGCCGCTCTTCGGCTCGGTCACTAGCTTCACCCAGCCGGCGTAGTCCCCCATGCCCAGCGCCTTGCCGTTCGCCTGGAACGGGAATCGACTCACCTTGACTTGCAGGCCACGCTCCTTGGCCTGCGCCTCGGTAAGGCCAAACGACGCGACCTGCGGTTGCGAGTAGATGGCGCGCGGCATCGATTCGTAGTCCAGGCGCACTGTTTCCGCGCCGGCGATGTGCTCGGCGGCGACAATCCCCATCGCTGAAGCGACGTGCGCCAGCATCAGCTTGCCCGTGACATCGCCAATGGCCCACACGCCGGCGACGTTGGTCGCCATGCGGTCGTCGATCTCCACCATGCCTCGCGGGCTTGTCTTGACGCCGATCTTCTCCAGCCCCAGGCCCTGCGTGTTCGGTTTGACGCCGATCGCCACCAGTGCTTGCTCGGCCTCGATCGTCGAGGCGCCCTCCGAGCCCGCAACCTTGACCTTCACGCCCGCGCTGCCCGCCTCAATCCCCTCCACCTTCGTGCCCGCCATCACGCGGACGCCGCGCCTGGTGAACGCTTTGGCCAGCTCCTGGCTGATCTCCTCGTCCTCCAGCGGCGCCACGCGCGGCAGCATCTCCACCAGCGTGACTTCGACTCCATACGAGTTCCACACCGTGGCGAACTCGCAGCCGATGGCAGACGCACCGATGACGACGGCCGACTTCGGCAGCCGCTCCTGCACGATCGCGTCCAGGTACGTCAGCACGTTCTTGCCGTCGGCCTGCACACCGGGGATCATCATCGGCGACGCCCCGGTGGCGATGACGATGTCCTTGGCGGTCAGCAGGGTCTTCTCGCCCGCCGCTGCCACCTCAACGGTGTGCGCATCGATGAAGACAGCCGTGCCCATGTGGACGTCGATCTTGTTCTTCTTCATCAGGAAGCCGACGCCCTTGACGAGCCGCTCAGCCACCTGGCGACTGCGCCTTACGGCCGCAGGAAAGTCCAGCTTCAGGCCCTGCACCTCAAAGCCAAAGTCCTTCCCGCCGTGCCGCAGCAGGTGTGCGATCTCGGCGTTGCGCAGCAAGGCCTTGGAAGGGATGCAGCCGACGTTCAGGCACACCCCGCCCAGCCACTGGCGGTCGATGATGGCGGTCTTCTTGCCGAGTTGGGCGGCGCGGATGGCGCAGACATAACCACCCGGTCCGGCGCCGATCACGACGACATCGTATTCAAGCATGCTCAGGCTCCTCAGGCGATGGTCCGCCGATTGTAGCGCGTCGCCGCCTCGGCCGGCGCGACTTCTCCCACAGCGTACGGCGCCCGGGCGTCCTGCAGACCCGAGCGCAGGCCGGAGTCTACCATGTGCATCCGCACTTCCGCCGGCGCAATTGAGTAGGGAGAGCGGGTCGCCCGTTCCCCCTCTCACACCACCGGACATGCGGGTCCGCATCCGGCGGTTCGGTGAACGTCAGGGCACCCAACGAACCTTAGCCCTCGAGCCCTTGTTGGCGGTCCGTGCCGGGAACG
>JAPLGR010000128.1 GCA_026390045.1 Chloroflexota bacterium
CCGCGAGTTCTTCACGCGCCACGTGCCCCCAAGCTGTTAGAGCACCATCCGGCTGACGCCGAGCACCTCAATCTCAACATCGGCCGAGCGTAGGCCTTCGTCAGAGAGTATGCGCTCCAGTACTTCGAGACCGCCCAGGAGCGCCTTGTACTCTGCTTCGTTATTGGTCCCGCGGCCGAACGTGAGGCGCTGCACCGGGAGCGGAGGCGATCCCGTCCGTTGCAGCCGGAAGGAGCCGTAGGCCGCGCCCGGATTGCCGATGCTTCCACCGTCGAAGATCAGCACAAATCGCGTGCGCGCGGTGCTCATGCCTTCCCGTACAGGGTGCCGTACATGCCCAGCAGGTTCCGACGGTGGAGATCTTCTGCCAGCCCGCCCAGCAGGATGCGCGACTTGCCGCACTCCTCGATCGAGACCGACGCCAGGTAGGCTCCCGGGTCCTTGCGGTGCGAGGCACGTGTCACTTCTCGCCGGACACAGGCCACGTAGTTCAGGTTCGACCGGACCGCGTTCTGGATCTCGCCGCGCAGGATCACCTCACCGTGACCCTGGACGACATTCTCCAACTTGAGGCGGGGGATGCGCTTCAGGCTGGCGGTCATCGCTTCCAGATCACCGCTCACCACGTGAGGCAGCGGCATCATGGCATCCCCGGAGAACAAGACGCGGTCTTCGAGCACCAGCACACCCAGCCCGTCGGGGCTGTGTCCGGGGAGCGGGACTAGCTGCAGCGTCCGCTTCCCTACCCTCAAGCTCATCTCCCCTTGATCGATGACAACATCGGGCAGCACGAGCTGAACGTCGCGCAGCTCGCGGCTGGTCTGTCGGGCGCGCTCCAGGCTCTCGCGCCCAACCGTGTCCATCATGGCGCGCGCCTCTCGGTGGCCAACGACAACGGCGCCCTTGAACCACCAGTTGCCGAGCGTGTGATCGGCGTGGTGGTGAGTGTTCACCACATAGCGCACCGGGCTGCCGAGCCGGTCTTCGACGAACTCACGGATCTCTTGCGTCTCTTCGGGGTAAGCCAGCGTGTCGATGACGACCGAGAAGTCCGGCCCGACGATCAACCCGGCATTGACCTGGGCGTAGAGCTCGGAAGTGAAGACATAGACGTTGTCGGCTACACGCTCTCGAATCATCGCACCACCATCCCGGCGGCGAAGGATAGCATGCTGGCAGCCGACTTGTCAACCTAAGTAGACATAAGTGCTGCCAGCCTGGCCCGAACACGTTCGGGGAGTTCTTCCAGCGGGATCACAACGGGGGAAGTGCCTGCCCGGCCGGCCAGCTCTGCGCCACCGGCCTGGAGGCTGCGCGAGCTGATCGTCACCCGCATGGGGCACCCGATCAAGTCGGCATCTGCGAACTTGGCGCCTGCGCCAATCGGCCTGTCGTCGAACAAGACGCTCAGACCTGCCCGCTCGAGGACCTGCACAGTATCACGGCATGCATCGTTCTCCTTGATGCTGACGATGTGCACGTCAGCCGGCGCCAGCGAGGCAGGCCACGCGATGCCGTGGTCGTCCGCACAGGAACTGACCACCTGCTCGAAGAGGGCAAGCAGGTCTACTACTGTCCAGGCTGTGTCCGCACGCTTCTCGCCCCCCGTCTCATCGGAAAACAACGGCGCATCCATCGGTGAGCAATGGGCGACGATGGTCCCGCGTCGCTCCGTCAGTGCACCGCCACACCCCGCGCAGCGAGCCCCGGCGGGCGCGAGGGCAATGTCGGCCACCTCGGTGACCGAGAAGTCGCGACGCGGGTCAACGTGTACGAAATGGTAGTCAGGGGTGTTTGCCCCTGCCGCGAAATCGTTGCCGGTGAAGGCCGACGGGTCAGCGACGACATGCACTCCCTCGCGCTCTCCGGCCTTCCGGACACGTAGTCCGATCGGGCTGGCGAACCCCGGGAACGCGCCGGCCGCCTTGATCTCCGAGTCGGTTGCGGGGCGAAGACGCCCGCCCCCGGCCACAAGGGCAAGCTTCTCCATGCTGACATCCAGATCACCGCGTACCAGCGCGAAGACCAGATCCCCTGCATCACTCGAAAGGAAGAGCGCCTTGAGCGTCTCCTCGCGATCCACACCGAGCATCGCAGCGAGTGCCTGTATCGTCGACGCTCCTGGCGTGTGAACGCGTTCCAGCGCGCCGCCCGATTTCTGCTCCAGCTGCGGTCGCGCGAATGGAGCTGCCTCTCGGAATTGGCTCGAGCCGCACGATGCACAGCTCAGCACAGCGCTGCCGCCGGTCGGCCCAAACGCGATCAGCGCACTCGATCCACCCGTGCCTGTCGCGGCTTCCATCTCCAATCCCGCCCACGCTCCCAGCCTCCGCAGATTCGCATCGCCGCCCCTGAGGAAGACCGCTAGCGAGTCCTTGTCCGCAAACGCGCCGGCGACCCCAAGCAACGGACGGACCTCAGCCTGCATCGGAGGCATCGGGCCGTCGCTATTGCCGCTCCACAGCGTGGCTATGCGCAGCGGAAGCTGCCTGTAGCCTTGCGTCTCGCCTTGCATCAGCTGCGATAGTGCTCGGCCAGTGTCGTACACTGTGCGAACAGGCAGGCTCACCAACTGACATTCGAGGCCCTCGAGCAAGGCGTTTGCCATGCGATCAAGGATCCGGATGCCTAGCGGA
>JAPLGR010000432.1 GCA_026390045.1 Chloroflexota bacterium
GGGCGCTACCGTCTCAGATGATCCCATCCCAGTCTTCTTTGAGAATCGCTTCTTCGAGGTGTCGAAGACAACCGGCGCAATCATGTCGGCTGGTCCCCCCGAAGGGCTCATTTGGATCGCGAATGGCCTAGCCATCTACCGGCACCATGGCGGAATGCGTGCGATTGAAATGGGCACGGGATTGGTCGTCTGGACGGCGAATTCGCAGCCCTTCACAATCCGGGCGCAACCGGTAGACGCGGGCCCCCGTCATCTCCTTGTTGTGCCCCAAGGCACGGAATCCGCCTGCATGCTCGACCTCGAGAGCGGCGTCTACCTATGGTGCTATGAAGGAGGCCTCGAGTCCGACATTGCGATTGATCCTGTCGCCTCCCGCGGCTACCTAGTGGACAATGCATTCCAGTTGAATGTGCTCGACCTCGGCACGGGACGATCTACGCCAATCGCCTCATTCCGCCTTAACCGGCCCGCGACTCCTGGGGAACTGCCCCCCTCGTTGACCGGCATCGCCGCCTACGACAACAATGTCTACGTTCATTTCACGACCACGAATCAGTTGATTGCGCTCACTCTAGCCGAGGATCGGGCCACCCCTTCCGAGCCTTAGGCGGCCCATTGGCAACACTGGCAATTGGCCCTTTCCGACGAACCCTCGCGCGATCCGCCTGGTGCTAGCCCGTCGCCGCCTAACACCTCGCGAGCCGGTGTGAAAACCGCGGAATCCCGAATCGGGTTCCCACCGACAGCGCATGCCACGCGTTCACAAGCTCAACCAGTCCCACTTTGCGGACAATCCGCGCAGGCACAATGGTAGGAGTCCCCACCAGTCCGACTTTTCACACAGGCTCTCGCGGAAGCGCATCCAGCAGCCTCCCGCACGGGGGTAGGGTGCCTGGCCCGCCATTGTGTGCGAGAATCCCGGCGGACTCTGCCCACTTCGGCCAGGCGCACAGCTCAAGGCCGCTAGGCATCTATGCCACCCATGACACTCCCACACGTGATCGGAGAGCTCGTCCCCGCCGCGTTCATCGACCTGGTCCGCCAGGTTCGTGAGAAGTATCAGATCCCAGATCCCGGACCTGACGGAGACTTCCGAGAGCTGCTCGCCCAGGACTTGCCCTACGAGCAGATCCGGATTGACCTCTGCGAAGGCCTCCGCGAGATGATGCCCGAAGGTCATCCCCTGGCGCCGTTCCTTACGCCCCTCCTCCACCTGCCCGCCGACCTCCCGCTATCCACTGCCCTCACGGACTTGGCAGCCAAGATGCCCGCCGACTGGACGGTCGGCAACACTCTCCACAAGACCATCAACGGGTTCCTCGAGCCCCACATTCAGAAGCTCGCTGACATCCTGCTCGCCTACATGCTCACCGGGGAAACCAAGGTGGCCCCCGGCGAATGGTTCGGAGGGGCCTTCGTGCTTCCCGTCCCTGGCCAGCCCATGGTGGCCGTCCTCGCCTCCGAGTACTCGGACCTCGGGCTCCTAGTCAATGACTTCCGCCGCAAGTACCACGAGACCTTCCCCCAGAGGCACCGCCGACTGGACCGAAGCGCCGTGAACGCTGCCGAGGCCCTTCGCCTGAAGCTTGAAGGCTACAGGCTCAAGGACATCGCCGACGTCTACATCGCCAGGCATCCTTCTGAGTTTCCGAGGGACCCGCTTTCGCCGCGCTACAGGGCTGCGAAGAAGCAGCTTGAGGAGCGCATCAAGAAGCAGATTGGCCGCCTGCGGGCAGCACTGTGCCTCGATGGGGACACTTAGCCCCC
>JAPLGR010000160.1 GCA_026390045.1 Chloroflexota bacterium
ACGAGGCCGGCGCGCGGGTTTGCGCCGCACGTGCAGCCGTCGAGGTTCCCGTTGAGGGAAGCAGTGTAAAGGATGGTGATCTTCGTCTCCTTCTTACCGGAACCCATGAGCGCGCTTGCGGCAAGGAGGAGCGCCAGGAAGATGGGAAGGATCTTTCTCATCATACAAGATCATAGGTGCGGCGGGGGTCCTGCGCAAGAGCGGGCGCCGCGCGCCGGCGTGCGGCGGTAGCCGACAAGGGGCTCGCGGTTGTACTTTTCACGGAAAGGAGCGTGCCATGAAGAAGAGACGACTCGGAGCCTCCGGGCTGGAGCTGACGCGGATAGGGCTGGGTTCATGGGCCATCGGAGGGCCGGGCTGGCAGTACGCGTGGGGAGCGCAGGACGACAGGGATTCCATCGCGACGATCCACCGTGCCCTCGACCTCGGCATCAACTGGATCGACACGGCCGCCGTGTACGGCCTGGGCCATTCCGAGCAGGTGGTCGGGGAGGCGGTCGCGGGCAGGAGGGAGAGGGTCATTCTCGCGACCAAGTGCGGCCGCGCCTGGGGCAAGGACAGGGCGATCGTGCCCCGGCTCAAGGCCGCGAGCGTGCGCGGCGAGCTGGAGGCGAGCCTCCGCCGTCTCAGGACGGACTACATCGACCTGTACCAGGTCCACTGGCCCGATCCCGACGCGGATATCGAGGAGGCGTGGACCGAGATCGCGAAGGCCGTTGAGGAAGGGAAGATCCGACATGCTGGCGTGTCGAACTTCTCCGTGGCGCAGATGGCGAGGATCCAGGCCATCCACCCCATCGCGTCTCTGCAGCCTCCGTACAGCATGCTGCGACGAGGGATCGAGGATGAGGTTCTCCCCTACTGCGCGGCGAATGGGATCGGCGTCGTCGTGTACAGCCCCATGCAGATGGGGCTTCTCTCGGGCACGTTCACGAAGGCGCGGGTCATATCACTGCCGAGCGATGATATCCGAAGCAGGAATGCCTTCTTTTCCGAACCGGCCCTCGGGCGCAACCTCGCGCTTGTCGAGAAACTGCGGCCTGTCGCGGCACGCGCCGGCAGGACCGTTGCCGAGATGGCGATCGCATGGGTCCTGCGCAGGCCAGAGGTGACAGCGGCGATCGTGGGAGGACGCAGGCCTGAGCAGGTTGCCGAGACGATCGGTGCGGCTGACTGGGACCTGACACCCGAGGAGATCGCGGAAATGGACGCGCTGGTCGCAGCGCGCGAAGCGCAGGGCTGAGGCGCTGGTTGGGGACCAGCTAAGGAGCGACGTTCGCCTTGAATCTGACCTTACCGTCCTTCACCGTGAGGATGGTTGCGGACTTCACGGGGTTGTGCTGGGCGTCAAAGGTAATCTTGCCCGATACGCCGTTGAAGTACATCTTCTCGAGGGCGGACTTCACTTTCGCGGTGTCGTCGGCGCCCGCGTCCTTGATGGCCTGGATCAGCATGTTCGTCGCGTCGTAGGCGAGTGCCGCTAGAGCGTCGGGAACCTTCGCATCGCCCTTGTCGTCCTTGTATTTGGCTCCGTAGGCGGCCCTAAAGGTCACGACCGCTTTGCGGGTGTCGTCGGGGGAGTAGTGGTTGGTGAAGTATCCGCCATCGGCCGCCTTGAGATCGAGGTCGGAGGAATCCCATCCATCGCCGCCCATAAAGGGAACGGTGATCCCTTTCTCCTTCGCCTGCTTGGTGGCGAGGTTGACGATCTGGTAGTAGTCCGGCAGGTACACGACGTCCGGACTGGTCTGCTTCACCTTCGCGAAGATGGCCGAGAAGTCCTTGTCAGCGGCGGTATAGTT
>JAPLGR010000554.1 GCA_026390045.1 Chloroflexota bacterium
AAGGGCGGGCGGCGCGAGCGCGCCGCCCGTCTCTTGTCTGAGGCTTGCACCGCTCGGCAGATTGCCACCACGGATTGTGGCCTCCTGGCAGTGACAGCCCTCCGCCCCGCCGAGGGTATCCGGCGCCCGGGAGGGCGCCGGATGGCTGAGGCGTGCCAACGTATGCTGTCGTCCGCGGGCAACGTCTCGACGCGGTTGCATCTGGTGCAGGCCTGACGTAAAGTCACCACCTCTCGCCGAACGCCCCATCCGCTCAGGAGGATCCGTGACCAGCAAGCTCATCGACCTGCCTCAGGCGGCTGCCCTCATCCCGGACGGTGCCACGCTCTCCCTCGGCGGCTTCACCGCACAGCGCCATCCGATGGCGTTCGTCTACGAGCTCATCCGTCTCGGCCGCAAGGACCTGTACCTTTTCGGGCATTCGCCGGGCAGCGACTGGGACATCCTGATCGGGGACGGACGTGTCAAGCGAGTCGAACTGGCCTATGAAGCTGACGAGGCCTTCGGGACCGTCGGGCCTTGCTGGCGGCGCGCCGTCGAGAGCGGGCGCATCGAATGGGAGGACTACAGCAACTTCACCATGGTCTTGCGTTTCGCTGCCGGGGCGATGGGCCTGCCCTTCATGCCAACGCGCAGCCTGCTGGGCAGCGACGTACTCCAGCAAGAGGCGTTGACCAAGGAGCAGCGGCGCGCGGATCTGCGCACGCCGACCAAGAAGCTGCACGTCATGGAGTCACCCTTCGGCGGCAGCGAGAAGGTTGTGCTTGTGCCGGCGATCCACACCGACTTCGCCGTGCTCCACGTCCAGAAGGCGACGCCGTCCGGGATCATCCGCATCGAGGGCCAGACCTTCGCCGACGTCGTCCAGGCGCTCTCGGCCGGCACAGTGATCGTGACTGCCGAGGAGATCGTCGACGACAGCATGTTGCGCGCCGAGCCTGAGCGCAATCCGCTGCCGTTCTTCGTCGTCAACCACGTGTGCCACGTCCCGTTCGGCGCGCATCCCTACGCTGTGTACAACTACTACGACTATGATCCGCGCCAGCTGAAGGCTTACCACACGGCCGCCGCCAACACGGGACTGCCGATGCTGGGTGTGATGCTGGCCCAGCTCACGCACGCGCCCAACTGCTGCATCATCTTTGAGGCCGGCACCGTCGGCAGCCGGCTGGCGCACCTGCCGATGTCCGTCGGCGACCCGCGCGTCATGCGCCAGGCCGCCTCGGCCGCCGGGCTGTTTGAGGTCTTCAACTACGTTCTTCAGGCAGGGCGCGTCGATGTCGGGTTCCTGAGCGGCGCGCAGGTCGACCGCTTCGGCAACATCAACAGCACCTCGATCGGGCTCGACCCGCGCCACCCGGAAGTCCGCTTCCCCGGCAGCGGGGGGTCGTGCGACATCGCCTGCCTGGCGACGCGCACCATCATCATCGCCAAGCATGAGAAGCGCCGCTTTCCCGAGAAGGTGGACTACATCACCAGTCCAGGATGGCTCGAGGGCGGCGACAGCCGCGCTCGGGCGGGGCTCGTCCGAGGCGGGCCGAGCGCCGTGGTCACAACCATGGGCGTGATGCGCTTTCGCCCGGAGACCAGGGCGATCTACCTCGCCAGCTATCATCCCGGCCTCTCGCCAGAGAAGCTGGCCGAGAACACCGGTTTTCCGCTCGACGTCAGGGGCGCCGTCGAGACGCCGACGCCGACTCCGGAAGAGCTGCGCATCCTGCGTGAGCAGGTCGACCCGGAGAAGGTGTTCCTGGGCTAGGCGCCCGCGAGAGACCTCCGCCGCACTCGCCGGGAAACAAGGTACACTGTCTCGCACGGCTGGCCATGCGGACACCGCTGCGCATCCGGTTCCGCGCCGGCCGAACTTGTGTCACTAGAGGGAGACGCCTTCATGGCCGATAACGCCGTCAAGTCAGACAGCAACAAGGAGCCAGTCACGCTGGGAGCGCCCGAAGCGGCAGCCGCCGACATGTACCACGATCACCGCAAGTCACTCGACTGGGCCCTGCGCCTGGAGACCATATCGTGGATCCCGCTGGTCCTGGCCATCCTCGCCCTGGCCTTCCTGTTCCTTGAGCTGTACGTGTACATCCCGCAGGTGATCGGCAGCGCGTTCGTCGACGCAGTTCTCGGGCTCGGCATCACGGTGCTCCTGCCGCTTGCGGCCGCCGTCCTTGGCATAACGCTCTTCGTGCTCCTGCGCGCCGCCTCGCAGGCGCTGCTGCTGCTGCTCGACATCCAGGAGGGGCCAACCGCTTCGTAATCAGCAGGGACCGCAGACGAGATGCGCGACCGTCGCGCGCGTTCTGCTGTCGTCCCGACAGGGGCAGCTATGCCCGGCATGACTCTGGCGGTCGAAACCGATAAGCTCGGCAAGCGCTACGGAGACGTGAGGGCGGTCGAGGACCTCTCACTCCAGGTCGCTCAGGGGGAGATCTACACCTTCCTCGGCCTGAACGGCGCGGGGAAGACCACAACCATCCGCCTGCTGCTGGGGATGGTCAGGCCCACATCAGGAACCGCCACGGTGCTCCAGACCAGAGTCCGATTGGGCAGCCAGGAGCCGTGGGCGTCCGTCGGGTACCTGGTGGAGATCCCGCGTGCCTATCCGGAGCTGACCGTCCGCGAGAATCTGGAAGTCGCCCGCCGTCTTCATCCAGGCACGGCTCCCGGCGGCGTGAGCGAGATCATCGAGCGCCTGAGGCTGGCGGAGTACGCGGACCGGCGGGCAGGCACTCTCTCCCATGGCAACGCGCAGCGGCTGGGATTGGCCAGAGCCCTTCTCCATCATCCCCGGCTACTGATCCTGGACGAGCCCGCCAGCGGCCTCGACCCGGCCGGGATCGTCGAGATCCGCCAGTTCCTGCTCGACCTCACCCGCGAGCAGGGCGTGACAGTCTTCATGTCCAGCCACATCCTGGCCGAGGTCGCGCGTCTCGCCCAGCGCATCGGGATCATCCACAAAGGGCGCCTGCTCCAGGAGCTGACCATGGAGGAGCTGGAGCGCAACCGGCGCCGGCGGCTCCTGATCCGGACGAGCAACACAGAGGCGGCGCATCAGACCCTGACATCCGCCGGGCATCCTGCCGCGGTGCTCGAGGACGGAACGCTGGAGCTCAAGGCCGCCTCCGCGATCGACCACCCGGATGAGGTCAACAGCCTGCTGGTCATGGCTGGGACACCTCCCACGCACCTGGCGATGGAAGAGGAGGATCTCGAGCAGTACTTCCTGCGGCTGATCGGCGTGAGCGGAGGTGCGGCATGACCGCCCTCGCCGACATGGTGTGGATCGAGGTGCGAAAAGCCCTTCGGTCGAGGGTTCCCCTCTTCACGGGCACGATGTCCCTCTTCATGCCTCTGGGTGTCGCTTTCCTGATTTTCGTCGCCAGGAACCCCGAGATCTCTCGGAAGCTGGGCCTGATCAGCGTCAAGGCCGATCTGCTGGCCTACTCGGCGACCGATTGGGCGGCGTACATGCGCTTGTCGTCGATGATCGCCGCCGCCGGGGCGTTCTTCCTGTTTGTCCTCGTTGTCAGCTGGGTCTTCGGCCGGGAGTTCTCCGATGGCACGCTGAAGGACATGCTGGCGGTCCCCGTCCCTCGCGCGACGATCGTCTTGGCGAAGTTCATCGTCGTGGCCGTGTGGTCCGCTGTGCTGAGCGTGATCATGCTCGTGATCGGCCTCCTCATGGGAGCGATCATCCGACTCCCCGGAGGTTCAGCGCTTGCCATTCTGCAGGGCAGCGGGTTGGTGCTCCTCACTGCCTGTCTGTCGATTGCCTCGGTGGCACCGTTCGCCTTCTTTGCCAGCGTGGGGCGCGGCTACCTGCTGCCGGTGGGCATCGCCGTGCTGGCGCTGATCACCGCCAACATCGTGGCGCTGGCCGGTTGGGGCGGGTACTTCCCCTGGGCCGTCCCGGGCATGCTCGCGCAGGGCGAGACATCGCTGACGGCCGCGAGCTACGTGGTCGTGATCCTCACCGCGCTGGCGGGAATGCTGGCGACCTACTATTGGTGGATGCACGCCGACCAGAACCGCTAGGGGCTCGACTCTTCTTCCAAGGACCGTGGCTCGCCTCGGTCTCCATCCTGTGACTTGACGCATGATGTGGCCCTCGTGGCCACATCATGCGCTGCTGCACTTGCGGAAGCACCTTGCGTCCGTCCCTCCTTGCCTGAACTCAGAACGGCGTGCTCGCGGTCAACTGACGCTCACGCGACTTCGGAACGCTCGATGGTCCGACCCCAGGGGTCGAGCGCAAATCGACGAAGTCAGGCTATCCTACGGGGCGCTCCAAGCATCCAGTCCACGGGAGGCAGCCATGGGAACCAATGCACTTCCGCCGCGCAGCGAGGTCGACCCACGCGTCACCTGGAACGCGGAGAGCGTCTTTCCCAACGCCGCGGCGTGGGAGGCGGAGATCGCGGCCATCCAGGCGGCGCTTCCGGGATTGACCGCCTTCGCTGGGAGCGTAGGGGAAGATGCCCGTCACCTGCTTCCGGCGCTCGGAACGCGCGATGCCCTCCTGGAGCGTTCTGAACGCGTGCTGGTCTATGCAGCCTTCCTGGCCAGCGTCGACACGGCCAACTCCGAATCCAATGCCATGGCGGGGAGAGCCCGCCTGCTCGGCGCCGAGGTGCGCGCCGCGGCGTCGTTCCTCTTCCCGGAGATCCTGGCCATCGGCCAAGACCGCTTGCAGAAATGGATGGCGGGCGAGCGGCGACTGGCGGTCTATCGGCATCACTTCGACAACCTGTTCCGCCAGGGGTCGCACGTCCGCTCGGCCGAGGTCGAGCAGATCCTGGGCATGCTGTCCGATCCGTTCTCGGGCGCCACGATCACCGCCTCGCTGCTGACGAACAGCGACCTGCGCTTCCCACCGGGCGTCGATCGCGCGGGAGAGTCCTTCGACGTCACCCAAGGCACGCTGATGAGGCTGCTGGCCAACCCGGACCGGCGGCTGCGGCAGACGTCTTGGGAGAACTACATCGACCGCTACGTCGAGTTCAAGAACACGCTCGCCAGCGCGCTCTCCACCTCGATCCGCCAGTTCGTGCTGCTCAGCCGGGTCCGAGGCCACTCGTCTTCGCTGGATGCCTCGCTGCACGAGAACGACATACCTGTGTCCGTCTATCACAACCTGGTGGACGTCTTTCGATCCAGGCTCCCCATCTGGCACCGCTACTTTGCCCTGCGGCGCAGGCTGCTCGGCGTGGACAAGCTGGAGCACTTCGACCTGTGGGCGCCCCTGACGTCCAACCCGGTGAAGATCACCTACCCGGAGGCGGTCGAGATGATCTGCGCCGGGCTGGCACCGATGGGCAAGGAGTACGTCGCCACCGTGCGCCGCGGCTGCGTGGAGGAGCGCTGGATCGACGTCTATCCGAACCAGGGCAAGCGCGGCGGCGCGTTCTCGTGGGGGTCGCGCGGGACGCATCCGTTCGTCATGCTCAGCTACAACGACACCGTCTTCAGCCTGAGCACGTTGGCCCACGAGCTCGGGCATTCGATGCACTCCTATTTAACCTGGAAGCATCAGCCGCAGGTGTACTCGGACTACTCACTGTTCCTGGCCGAGGTGGCGTCCAACTTCCACCAGGCGATGGTCCGCGGCCACCTTCTCCGGACGGTGCAAGACAGGGAGTTCCAAATCGCCGTCATCGAAGAGGCGATGGCCAACTTCCTGCGCTACTTCTTCATCATGCCGACGCTGGCGCGCTTCGAGCTCGCGACCCATGGGCGAGTCGAATCCGGGCAGGCACTGGCGGCCGAGTGGATGTCGGAGACGTGCGCCGATCTGTTCGCCGAGTCCTATGGCGAGGGCGTCCACGTAGATCGCCAGCGGGTCGGCATGCTGTGGGCGACGTACGGCCACATGTACAGCGACTTCTACGTCTACCAGTACTCGACCGGGATCGCCGGCGCCGAGGCGCTCAGCCGACGGATCCTGGATGGCGTCCCCGGAGCGGTCGAGGACTACCTTGGCTTCCTGAAAGCGGGGGCGTCAGATTATCCGCTCGAGCTGCTGCGGCGCGCCGGGGTCGATCTCTCGCGGCCCAAGCCGATCGAGCGCGCCTTTCAGGTGATGGAGGAGTACGTCGACCGGCTTGATAAGCTCGCGCCGGGGTAGCCGTTTCCCGGCGCGCAGCGTCTCGCGCAATAGTGCTCCCATCCGACACAGGAGACACCGCGCGAGACGCCAGTCAAGCGCGCAGGTCAGTTCTTGCAGGCGACGTGCGAGTCTTCTTCACCTCGGGGCACCCGCCAACCTCAGCCGCCCTGCTCCAGCCGGGCATGCTTCTCGGCGTGCATCGCAAGGACCTTCTCCTGAACCCCTTCCAGGTACTTACCCCGCAGCGGATACCACGTCAGCAGGATGGCCCCCAGGATCATGGCCACGCCGGGGATCAGCCCGATCAGGACCTTGATGCCGAAGAGCGCGCTGGCTGGCTGGTCGAGGAAGGTCTGTCCCAGGTTGGCCTCGCGGGTGACGAAGGCCGTGGCCTCGAGGACAAAGGGGATCAGGGCATAGGCAACGGACTGCGCCGGCTTGGTGAGAAGGGCGTTCACGCCAAAGAACGCGCCCTCACGCCGAACACCCGAACGCACCTCGTCCTCATCCGCCACCTGCGCGAAGAGCACGTTGGTCAGCGTCTGCGGCCCCGAGAGGCCGAAGCCGGCCAACATCAGGCAGGGCAGGATGAGCGCTGACGGCACGAATGGGATCAGCACCAACCCGACCCCGGCGATGAGCAGCAGTAACTGTTGGGCACCTGCCACGCCCAGCCGACGCCGGATCAGCGTCGTGATCGGGACCCCGACGATGAGCGGGATGAAGACACAAACCAACACGATCATCGTGTTCATCTTCAGGACATAGTCCGCCATGTAGAAGAGCATCCCCACCACCAGGGCCTGCATCAGGATCGACATGAAGTTCTGCGCCACGAGCACTAGGAACGACCGGCTGGTGAAGGTGAAGCGCAAGGCCGGCCCCAACGGCAGGGGCTTGTCCACCTTGGTGAACTCGGGCCGCTCCTTCACCTTCAGCGTCGTGGCGATGATCAGGATGGCGCTCACCACGCCCACCACGACCATCGCGACCTGCAGCGGCAGGAAGGACGGCGAGGCGCCGACTTTGGGGCGGAAGAGATCCGGGATGATGAACCCCAAGATCATGCCCAGCAGGCCAAAGAGCGAGGCGGAGATCTGCAGGCCGTTCCGCCCCGCGTCCGACTCGGTCACTTCCGGAAGCAGGGCCGAGTAGACCAGGCCGATGATGGTGTAGCAGGTGTCGTACAGCAGCATCGTGACGAGCATCCAGAGGAACAGGGTTCTGTCCCCGGCGCCGGTGGGGGCCAGCCACACCAGGATGAACGTCAGCGCCAGGAAGGGCGCGGTGAAGCGCATATAGGGGATCCGTCGGCCGCGCTTAGAGCGGGTGCTGTCGGTAATGTAGCCAAAGAGCGGATCGTTGATCGCATTCCAGACCGCATAGATGCCGGAGGCAAGTGCGATCCAGCGCGCTGAAAGCCCGAGGTAGTCCTGGTAGAAGATGGGCAGGAGCGCGCCAAAGACGCCCGAGATCAGGGAAGTGCCCAGCGCCGCGAAGCCCCAGATGAACTTGTAGCCCGATGAGAGCCGGACCGGCGCGAAGGGAGCTGACTGGCTGGTCATCTCTGCCTCCTTGGTGGTCAGGAAGTACGATCAAGCGTGCTCGGCCTGAGCCATGGGCGCGGGGATTCTCCATCTCCACCCCGGAAAGTGCAACGCTGACTACCCTCCCTGGGCGGGCCGATACGACTCACCCGCCCCACAACAGTCGTCCGCACTTGCTCTTCAAGCCCGCATGACTTACAGTCCGGACGCGCCAGAGCAGGACACGCTGGAGGGCAGCTACGTCTCCCGACCATGCCTGCTCTCCGGTAGGGCTCTCAGCGCGATGACAGGGTTGCGGCAACGCACTTCATAGGCATGCAAGGGCATGGACGGATTACCTGACGGCGATGCAGCCCCTTCAGAAGCGATTGGCCGAGCCAAACAAGCGCTGCGAGCGCGCTGCCGGCGCGTGCGCGACGAGCTCGGAGACAGCCGCCGCGCGCAGGCCAGCGAACGCATCTGCGAACGCATCCGGGAGTGGAGCGCATTCCGGTCAGCGACCGTCGTCTTCACCTACTTGCCGATGCGCGGCGATGTCGACCTCAGGCCGCTCCTCGATGAAGCATCGCGGATTCGGTGGGCGATCCCACGTGTTGTCGAGGCGCCGACACCTCATCTGCTGTTCCATGCCTACCAGCGCGATCATCTCATCCTGCACCGCTTCGGAATGCCAGAGCCCGATCCGGGCGCGCCCCTGATCACGCCGGACCAAGCCGACCTGATCCTTGTCCCCGGCCTGGCGTTCGACTGGAGCGGATTCCGCATCGGCTACGGTGGCGGGTACTACGACCGATTGCTGGCGCAGCACGGCCACGCCATGGCTCTTGGCATCTGCTACCAGGCGCTGCTGCTCGACGAGATCCCTCACGAAGCGCACGACGTGCCGGTCGGCCACCTGGTCACCGAGGCTTGCGGCGTGATCCTCGGTCGAGGCGTGGCCTGATCTGAAAACTGCGCGTCCGGTCGACATCCGCCTCCCCGCCTCAGCCCAATCTTGGCTCCACCGGCTTGACACCCAGCCCATCGTGTGCATGATTGCCGCTATCCACGCGGGTCCATGACCGATTGCCAAAGGGGACAAGCGGATGCCCAGGTACACGTTGATCGTCAATCCGGCCGCCGGCGCCGGAACCGGCGGGCGCTCCATACCAACGATCGAGAGCCTGCTGAAGGCTAGCCGGCTGACGTATGACCTAGTGCGCACCGAACGTCGCGGGCATGCGATCGAGCTCGCCCGCGAGGCAGCGTTGGCCGGGGTTGAGGTCGTGGTCGCCTGCGGGGGGGACGGTACGTCCAACGAGGTGATCAACGGGTTGAAGCTGGCGCAAACCCAGGGACGCAGTGCGGCCCTCGGGGTGCTGTGTGTCGGGCGCGGCAATGACTTCGCCTTCGCCGTCGGCATCCCCCCGGACCTCCCGTCGGGTGTCGACACGCTGGCGGCGGATGCCCGGCGGACGATCGACCTCGGTCGCGTGACGGGCGGGGCTTTTCCGGACGGGCGCTTCTTCGGCAGCTGCGTCGGCATCGGCTTCGACGCCGTAACGACGATCCAGGTGTCCAAGATGCCGCGCTGGGGCGGGTTCCTGAGCTTCTTCGCCGCCGTGCTCAAGACAATCTTCCTGTACCCGTATGGGCCAACCGTGCGGCTTGAGGTCGATGGCCGGACGATGACGCTGCCCACCCTGATGGTCTCGGTCATGAACGGCCGTCGACTGGGCGGCGGCTTTTGGATGGCTCCCACGGCCGAGCCGGACGACGGGCTGTTTGACTTGTGCGTCGCCCGGCAGGCGAGTCGGCGGCGGATCATCGGACTGATCCCCCATTTCATGAAGGGCACGCAGCCCACCCAGCCGGAGATCGAGATGCTGCAGGGCAGGAGGATCGTCATCGAGGCGGTGGAGGGCGTGCTGCCGGCGCAGACCGACGGCGAGATCATCTCGACCGAGGGCAAGCGGCTGGACATTGAGATGCTGCCCGGCTCGCTGCAGGTCGTGGCGCCCGCGGCCGGGGCCCGATGAGCGTCGCTCACCGCCTGACAATCGGCACCCTCAAGGCGCTGACCCGCGCTCTGTGCCGCATCGACGACGCCCAGCTCGAGCGCGTCCCGGCGCACGGGCCGCTGATCCTGGTCACCAACCACATCAACATCGTCGAGGTCCCTCTCCTGTACACCCATCTCCTGCCGAGGCCGGCGGCCTGCCTCGTCGCCTCCGTCCGATGGGAGAACCCCTTCTACCGCTGGCTGCTGAACGGCGCGCAGATGATCCCTCTCCATCGCGGCGAAGCCGACATCGCAGCGCTGCGCGAGGGGCTGAGGCGGCTGGCGCAGGGTTGGATCGTGATCATCGCCCCCGAGGGAACACGCAGCCACACCGGCAGGCTGCAGCGGGGAAAGGCCGGCGTCGTGCCGCTGGCGCTCAGGAGCGGCGCGCCGCTCCTGCCGCTCGTCTTCTTCGGCCACGAGGGCTTCGGGGACAACGTCCGTCGGCTGCGCCGCACCTACTTCCACATCGCGGTCGGCCAGCCCTTCCGTCTGAAACCTCGGGGCGACGGCGTGACCCGCGAGGTGCGGCAGGCGATGGCCGACGAGATCATGCGAGTGCTGGCCGCGCTGCTGCCGCCTGAGAACCGCGGCGTGTACGCCAACTTCGCGGAACATCCTCCTCGCTACGTCGCACCGCTGGACGCACCCCGCCTTCCAGACCAGGCCTCAGCCTGACGCAGGAGCGACTTGCTGAGGGGGCCGCACTGGCGCGGAGCGCCCATGCATATGACACGGCGTTGCGCGTCTGTCAGCGCCCTAGAGCGGAGGCCGCTCGGGGGCGGCAGCGGTGATGTGGCGCGGATCTCGCACTCGGAAGACGTAGACCAGGAAAGCCAGCAAGTTCAGACAGGCCCCGACGAGGAACAGCAGGCTGAAGTCGCGCGCGGCCAGCCATGCGCCGATGAGTGACGCGGTCACGCCGACGACCCCAAGAATCGTGTTGACCAGCCCGGCATAGGTTGGCTGCCTCCCGGGCGGGGCGAACTCGAGCGTCAGCATGATGCCCGAGGTGATCTGGCCGCCCAGGCCGAGCCCGATCAGTACGAACACCGGAATGTAGACTCCGGGGCTCGGCGACCAGGCCGTCAACGCGTAGGCTACGACATAGGACAGCGCGGCAAGCACGAGGGACAGCTTGTGCCCACGTCGGTCAGCCAGGGCGCCGAAGACCAGCATGCCGGCCGCCTCGCCCAGCAGCATCGCCCCGGTGTAGCCTCCAACCATCGCGTCGCTGACACCCCAGGTGCGGATGGCGCTCAAGGTGACGAAGCCGACCCCCAGCGCGCCGAGGGCCATCGTCACACGACCCGCCAGGTACCAGCCGAAGTTGCCTCCCGCCCGAAGGATCTTGCGGATCCCCGACCAGTACTCGCGGGACGATTGACTCGGCGGGAGGCTGGCAGGGACCGGCTCGCGCACCCGGGTCATGAAGCCCAGGCTAAGCAGGACGCTGAGTGCCCCGATCGCGAAGATGACCACGAAGCTCTTCGGATAGGGCAGTGCCGCAAGCAACGCGATACTGGCAGCTGCGCCCAGTGCACCGAATCCTGTACCGACGAACGAGCCAAACCCCATGAAGAAGCCGCGCCGGTCGACCGGAAAGCAGCGCGCGACGAGCTGCTGCCAGGCCGGCGCGATTGCGCCCCCGCCGAGCGTATGCCAGGCGTAGCTGGCGACGGTCAGGATGAGCGCAACCGCCGGGGCGCGCACGGCGAGCGAAGCGGCGATCACCAGCACCCACAGCGGCAACCGCTCGGCGAAGAAGCCGATCTTGACCATGATCGGCAGCATGCGCGGCACGCGCTCGGTGGCATGGGCGGTGAACAACTGCGGAAGATACCAGCCGCCCTGTGCCAGCAGCGCCACCAGGCCGACGGCCAGCGTGCTCGAGGTCAGCTTGGAGATGAACAGCGGCAGGATGGTGGTCGAGGCGATGAACGACATGCCGAAGAAGAAGAAGCCCACCTCACCAACGCTGACCGCCAGGTTCCAGCGGTAGTTGCGGCGAACCTCGCCCTCGAGCGCCTCACCCTCAAAGGTGGGATACGGTCGATCAACCTCCAAAACGCGGCGCAGGAGCGGGTGCAAAGGCGGCATCGGTCAGTGAGTGTACAGGAAGCTGGCTAGCTTCCGTCAGCCTCCAGGATCATTCGAAGCTGGTCGGCGTACGCCCGGCCGTCGGCATCGTCCGCCAGGAGGGTGATCGCCTCGGGCTGCGCCACGCCAAGCCCAAGCTCGACCGCCCGGGCGATCTGTTCCTGCTCGAAGACCCGCCCGCGCCGGACCTCCGCCGTCGTCCCGAGGTGGCGCAAGATGGCGACACCGACGGCATCGAGGGCGACCCTATCCACGCCGGCCAGGACAACGCCGGCTTCAACCTTGTTGCCTACATCTGGCCCGCCGCTGGTCAAGGCCTCGACGCCGTCGAGGACATGGAGAGCAAGACAAGAGACCAGAAGAGCCTTCGCTCGTTCATCGCCTGCCTCTCGATCCTCCTTGGCCTGAAGGACGAACGGACCTGCGGTTGGCGAGTTTGGACGGATGCGGGCGGGCTGCCCGCCCGTGCTGGTCACAGCGGGAGGTGCGACATGTCCCCGGGAATCCGACTCGCACCATTATCGAGCGAACGCATGCCGGAGTCGAGGACGAGTCTGGAGGGCAA
>JAPLGR010000681.1 GCA_026390045.1 Chloroflexota bacterium
AGTGTCAGTGGCAGTCGGCGTCAGTGTGTCCGTTGCCTGTGGCGAGGGGCTAGCCCCGGCCGTCGCCAGAGTCAGGCTGGCCAGCACCAGGACGGCGATCGCAGCGGCCATCGTTCGACGCAAGGCGGGGATGGACCGGTATCTCTTCACTGCAGACCCTTCTCTCCGGCGGCCAGCGCCAGGGCGGCTTCGTACTCCGCCTCCCCCACGACGCGGCCATCCAGCAAACGAATCGTGTGCGTGGCGTAGCGCAGCATGCGCAGGTCGTGGCTGACAACGATCACCGTTCGTCCCTGCCGGTGCAGTTCCGCCAGCAGGTGCATCATCTGCGCGCCCGACAGGCTGTCCAGGTTGCCGGTGGGCTCATCGGCCAAGATCAGCTGCGGGTTGTTGACCAGCGCACGCGCCACGGCCACGCGCTGCTGCTGCCCGCCCGAGAGCTCCGCCGGGCGGTGATAGGCCCGATCCTCCAGGTCCACATCGCGCAGCAGTTCCCAGGCGCGCGCCAAGCGCGCGGCCGGGCGCGTCCCGGCAAACTGCATCGGGAAGCCAACATTGCCCAGCGCGGTCATGCTGGGGATCAGGTTTAACGACTGGAAGATGAACCCGACCGTCGTGCGCCGGAAGGCAGCCAGGGCATTCTCATCCAGCGCCTCCAGCCTCTGACCATCGACCTCAATGCTGCCTGCCGACGGGCGATCAAGCCCGCCGAGCAGGTGCAGCAGCGTGCTCTTGCCGGACCCGGATGGCCCGAGCACAGCCGTGAAGCTGCCGCGTGGCACGTCCAGGTCAACGGCATCCAGCGCCACGACGGTTTCGCTTCCCATCGTGAACGCGCGGCTCAGGTCTCGCGTGCGGACGATGGATGCAGTCATCAGAATAGGAAAGGACGGGCGATGGTCAACCCGCCCAGCTGCGCCGCTGCCGCGCCTGGCAGCGCCATCACGATCAGCATCACCAGCAGCGTGATCAGCACGGCGGCCCAGGCTTTCGACGGCCCAGGATCATCCTGAGCGCGCAGACTGAGGACGAGCAACACCATCGACCAGATCAGGAACAGGTCAATCCGCCCCAACATGTTCGTTGCCAGCGCCGCTCCAAAGCCATCGCCCGCTGGCCCAAAGCCGGATAACCCCGGCGCGGTAATCAGGCGCCGCGTGACAACCAGGGCGATGATCCGAACCGCGCTCTGCACGGCGAACGGCAGGCTGGCCCATCCGACTCTGTTCAGCACCGATCCCATCGTGGCCCTGGCGCCAAAGAGCGTGAGTACCAAGTGAAGGACGGCTGCGGCGATCAACCAGCCCAGCCAGACACGCCCCAGCGCGGCCAGAGCGGGGAACACAGTCGTAAACATCGGCCCACCGGAGGCCGAGAGGGACGACTGGAATTGGGCCTGCTGCTCGGGCGTCAGGTACTGGTAGTCCATCGGGAGGTCGACCATAGTGCTGGCGGCCGCCGCCTGGCGCATCGGGACAGCGACCAGCACCTGCAGCAACGCCAGGACGGACAGCACGACCAGCGGCGTCAGCCACAGTGGCCGCAGGCTGGAGGCAATGGCGGGTAAGGCCCGCCGCGGGTGACGCAGCACCGGCCAGATCAGCTCGAAGTGCCAGCGCCGGGGCGGCTTGGGACCAGTGGGGGAGGATGCGTTTGCCATAGACGCGATTCTACCGTCCTTGTTCAGGGGTCTCGGGGTCCGCTTTCTTGACGTCATGGCCGCCGAATTGGTTCCGCATCTCTGCCACCAGCTTGGCCGAGTACGACTCCTCCTGCCGGCTCGCCAGGCGCATCAGCAGGGAGAGCGTGATGACCGGCGCCGGAACATCCAGGTCAATCGCCTCCGCCACCGTCCAGCGCCCTTCGCCACTGTCGGCCACCCAGCCCCTGACGTCGGCCAGCTCGGGATCCTTGGCCAGCGCGGCGGCTGTCAGGTCCAGCAGCCACGAACGCACGACGCTGCCGCGCTGCCACAGCGTGGCGATCTGATGCACGTCGAAGCCGAATTCCTTCTTGCTCTTGAGGACCTCGAAACCCTCGGCCAGCGACTGCATCATGCCGTACTCGATCCCGTTGTGGACCATCTTGACGAAGTGGCCGGCGCCGTGCGGGCCGACCCGTCCCCATCCCGCATCCGGATCGGGGGCCAGCGTGGCGAAGATCGGCCGCAGCCGCTCGACAACCTCCGGCTCGCCGCCAACCATCAGACTGTAGCCTTCGGTCAACCCCCAGATGCCTCCGCTGGTGCCACAATCAACGAAGTGCAGGTGGGCCTTCTCGAGCAGCGCCGCGCGGCGAACGGTGTCCTTGTAGTTGGAGTTGCCGCCATCAATGATGACATCGCCAGGGGAGAGCCGCTCGAGAAGAGCCTGCAGCGTTGTCTCGGTCGCCTCACCCGCCGGGATCATCAGCCAGACTACGCGCGGCGGCTTGAGCTTGGCCACCACTTCGTCCAGGCTGCGCGCGCCCACCGCGCCCTTGGCCTCGGCGGCGTGGATCGATTCCTCTGAGCGCGCGTGCGCCACGACGCGGTGCCCACCATGCAGCAGCCGCGTCGTCATGTTGCCGCCCATCTTCCCCAGCCCGATCATCGCCAGGTCCATGGCACCCGTCCTTCCGAGAACCCCTGTTTGAAGCCCCTGCCGGGGTCTAGGCCGCCGCAGCCGGCGGGCGAGCCGCCCGCCGGGACACCAACCCCACCGCCAGCAGCCCAAGGATACCGCAGACGACGAAACCGACGGTCAGCCCGAATGCCTCGGATACCAGTCCGATGAGCAGCGGTCCGAGCATGTCGCCGATCTCCTTGAAGGTACCCGCCACGCCCATCGTTGCCCCCAGCCGCCCGGATGCCGCCTGCTGGCTGACGACCGCATCAGTATTCGTCCACACGGTGCCCACACCGATCCCGGCCAGGATGGCAACAATGAACAGAAGCCACCCGGTGACAAACGGGGTTAGCAGCACACACACCCCCGCCAGGATCAGCCCGCCGCGGATCGTGCGCGCGGCGTTGAACCGATCGGCCAACATCCCCGCCACAGGTTGGATCAGCAGGTACGAGGCGCTGACCGCCGTCAGCAGCACACCGTTGACCATCGCCCCGTATCCCAACGCGTAGACCCGCACCGGCAGGAAGCCAAACAGGATCCCAACGAAGAACATGTTGACGACCGTGACGATGTACCACGGCCACAGGTTCGGCTGGCGGAAGGCCGAGAGAATCCCGGAGAGGCCGATGCCGTCATCATCGTCCTTCATGCCTCCCGGCACCTCCCCCGGCGGCTTCGGCAGGAACAGCGATAGCAGAAAGGCCAGCGCGCCGATTGCCGCGGCGGCCACGAAGATCATCGAGAAGTCGGACTGCAGCACGATGGCGCCGCCGACGATTGGGCTGACGACGTAGCCAGCGCCCTTGATGGCGTTGTAGATCCCATACGCCCGGCCGCGTCGCTCAACGGCATAGGCACCCACGAGCGCCAGCGAAACGGCCGAAAGCGCCGCCGCGCCAACTCCCTGCAGGAACCGGATGAGCACCAGCAAGCGCGGGTCGACCCAGCGGTAGGCCAGGGACGCCACGACAAACAGGGCGATTCCCGCCAGCATCGTTGTCTTCATCCCGCGCTTGTCGGCCAGCGCGCCGAAGACCGGCTTGGCGACCACCTCGGCGGCGTCGTAGGCCGCGATCAGCAGCCCGATGACCGCCACGCCAACGCCGACCTGCTCGGCGTAGGCCGGCAGGTTGACGGCGACGACGTGTGCACCGAACGAGGTGACGAAGGCGACGAAACCGAGGATGACGACGGGAACGAGCGGACGCATGCGGAGCCCCCCGGAAAGTGGTAAGGTGCCTCGAAGGGGAGATGGGCGATCTGTGAGGCTGGTGGTTTGAGGGCTCGAATGGCAGCCGAGGCGATCGATTCCTCCACCTTGGTAACCGGAGCCCACTCGCCAATCACCGGCATGCTTTCTGCGCTCGGCTCGATCGCCACGTCGACGAATCCGGCCTCTCGAATCATCGCCTCGAGATCCGCGATCGATGCTGCTCCGCCGATGCAGGCCGAGATCAGGCGCAGGTCATCGCGCACAGCCTGCGGAAGCTCGCCGGTAGCAACAATGTCAGACACGGCAAGCCGGCCACCGGGGCGCAGCACACGAAAGGCCTCACGCAGCACACCAGACTTGTCAGGCGAAAGGTTGATCACGCAGTTCGAGATGACAGCATCAATCGTGGCGTCAGCTACCGGCAGGTGCTCGATCTCGCCGAGCCGGAACTCCACATTCGAGACGCCGGCTTTCTCGGCATTGGCGCGGGCTCGCGCAAGCATGTCCGGCGTCATGTCCACGCCGATCACCTTGCC
>JAPLGR010000480.1 GCA_026390045.1 Chloroflexota bacterium
TTGCCGTCGGACCGGATGATCGGCTGCTGCCCGCGCAGGATCGAGCGGATGGTACCGGGGACGATGCGATTCCAGTTCAGGTCGCCGCCGCCATAGAAATTGCCGCAGCGCGTGATGGTCACCGGCAGCCCATAGCTGATGGCATATGTCCTGGCGATCAGGTCGGCGGCGGACTTGCTGACGTCATACGGGTGCGCTCCCTGCAGCGGCGTGGCTTCGTTGTAGGGTAGGACGTCCTGGTCGCCATAGGCCTTGTCGGACGAGGCCACAACGATCTGCTTAACCGTCGGGCTGCGGCGGCAGGCCTCGAGCATGTTCCACGTGCCGGCAATGTTGGTCTCGAAGGTCGAGACTGGGTTCCGATTGGCGATAGTCACGATGGTCTGGGCGGCAAGATGGATGACCGTGTCGATCTCGAACTCGCCCAGTGTCCGCTCCAGTACCTCGCGATCGCGGACGTCGCCGCGGACCACTTTGACCTGGTCGATCTGGTGGGAGCGCACTAGCTCACTTTGGGGCACCCAATCGCGGACGAGGCACGTCACGTCGGCCCCGGAGGCGATCAGGCGTGCCACGAGCCAGTTCCCAAGCAGCCCAGTGCCGCCGGTCACCAGCGTGGGACGGTCGAGCCAGAAGGAGCGGTTCAGCGCCAGATCTTCCATGGGGCGTTTCCCTCCGACCACAGCCGCTCCAGCAGGTGGACGTCGCGGACTGTATCCATGCACTGCCAGAACGCCTGATGCTGATAGGCAGCCAACTGGCCCTCGGAGGCCAATCGCTCCAGGGAGTCGAACTCCCAGGATGTCTGGTCTCCGGCGATGTAGTCGACGATGCCTGGCTCCAGTACGAAGAACCCGCCGTTGATCCAGCCTTCCCCCAGCTGGGGCTTCTCCTTGAACTCGATCACACGGCCATCCGCCACGACCATCTGGCCGAACCTGGCCGGGGGGCGCACGGCGGTCAAAGTGGCCAGCTTGCCCTGCGCGCGATGGAACGAGGCCAGCCGTGGGACATCGACATTCCCGACGCCGTCGCCGTAGGTGAGCATGAACGGCTCGGGCCCAATGTACTCGGCCAGGCGCTTCACCCGGCCACCGGTCTGCGTGTCCGCGCCTGTATCCAGCAGATGGACGACCCAGTCCTCGCCAGCCCCGCTGTGGGTCGCGACCTTGCCTGTATTCAATTGGATGGTCAGGCTCCGCACCCGGTAGTGGTAGTTCAGGAAGTAGTCTTTGATCTGCTCGCCCTTGTACCCCAGGGCGATGACGAATTCCTTGTAGCCATGAGCGGCGTAGATGCTCATGATGTGCCACAGGATCGGCTTGCCGCCGATCTCGACCATCGGCTTGGGCTTGACGGTCGTCTCTTCAGAGAGACGAGTCCCCTGGCCGCCGGCAAGGATTGCGACTTTCATGGATCCGGGCCCTCCACCTGCTAGTCGCCGCTGCGCGCTGAGGGAGGATTGTACATCGTCTCCGCCGCCTGTTTGGTGCCCCGCCCATCATCGTGACCGAGTGCGACGGCCGGCAGTTCGCCGGCGGACCGCCTTCGCCCAGCGCGGTCGCACGATCCGCCGCCGGCCGGAGCCGGGCGCTAGACCCCATAATAGCGGCTCTGCCCGTGCCGCCTGGCTGCATGGATCAGCAGGGCGAATCGAGACCTGGTGATGACCGAAGGGTCGAATCCCCGGACTGCGGTTGCCGCC
>JAPLGR010000431.1 GCA_026390045.1 Chloroflexota bacterium
CTTCCCTTCCAGGAAGATCTTTCCGTGATCCGGGGGGAAAAGGCCCACCATGATGTTCATCAGCGTCGTTTTGCCCGCGCCGTTGTCGCCGACCAGCCCAACGATTTCCTTCTCGTGGGCGACGAAATCCACATCCTTCAGCGCGAAGTAGTTCTCGTAGCGCTTGACGATCCCCTCGGTGCGAATGATTTCTTTCATGCCCGCCTCACATCGTGAGAAAATCAAGGCGCCCCGTTCCGGCAATCCGGAGGGCGGGGCGCGTTTACGCTTCGGGAAAGCGCTCCTACTTGAGGAGCGCCCAGACTATCGGGTACTTCTTCTGGTGGTCGTCGAGTGTCATGATCCAGCTGATCTCGGGCCACTTCTGCATGTTCATCTTGGTGGCGGTCACCCAGCCGAAGCCCTGCAGTTCGAGCTTGTTCGCCGGGTAGTCTTTCTTGTAAGACTGCAGCACCTTGGTCCAGCCTGCCTTGCCGGCCTTGGCGAGCTTGTACAGCATCTCCGCCGCGCGGTAGCTGCCGTCGTACTGGACATAGTCGATCACGCCGCTGACGGCCCCTGATCTCATATAGGGAACCACCTGGCCGATGAGGCCGGCGATCACGACGATCTGCCCGATCTTGCCCGCATCCGTCACGGCCTTGCCGAGGGCAGGGCCAGTGTAGTCGTAGTAGCCGAGCATGCCGACCAGGTCGGGATAGAGGGCAATGACCTCGCTGGCGCTGGCCAGGGCCTTCGCCGGGTCCCCGCCATCGAGCACCGGTTCGACGACCGTGTAGCCGGCCGGTTCGACAACGCCCTTGAACCCGTCGAAGCTCGCCACGTCCTCCGTGGATTGCATGCCGCCGGTGTGGTAGGTGATCGTGCCCGAGCTCTTCCCTGCGAGCTTCAGGGTCGCGACAATCCCCTTGCCAAAGGCCACGCCTAGCGCCGTCCCATCGTACCCTTCGAAAAGCAGCCGCTTGCTGTCGGGGGAGTCGACGCCGTACCCGGTGATCACGGGGACGCCTGCGTCGATGGCCGAGTTGATCGCGTTGATCGGGGCGGCGGGATCGTTCGGCCCGATGAGAACTCCATCGATGCCGGCCGCGACCCAGCTCTCAAGCACTCGCACCTGGTCCTCCACAGTGAGCTGGGGCGGATGGTAGATGACGGGCTTGAAGCCGAGCTTCGCTGCCGCGTCCGTGAACCCCTTCTCGCACACGATCCACCAAGGAACGGAGAGACGGGTGATGTAGCCGATCCGCAGCTGCCTTGCCTGCGCCGTGGCGACAGTGATGGGGATACAGACGAGCAACACCACCGCGATGAGAATGAGAAATGCTCTTTTCATTTTGTCCACCTCCATATGTGCATCATCGTATCATACACTCAAAGCCGCAACAACATAAATCTTTCGCATTCTTCTGCGCGAAGGTTCGATGCTGATACGCTCCGAGGATGCTGCTGAAGCCCTGTGACATTATACTTTTCGCGCTCCCCTGCGTTCTGCAAGCCCGTGCCCATTCATGCAAGCAGG
>JAPLGR010000094.1 GCA_026390045.1 Chloroflexota bacterium
ATCTCTCTTCTTCCTGGATTGTCGATCGACCAAATCGTAACATTAGAAAAGAATGTGGAAAAGACCTTCAATGTTTCGGCGTTGGTGACAGATATTGGTGGAGTTGGTATCTACCCAACCATGGTGCTGGATACGACTGATATGAATTTTCTTTCAGACACGATTGCGCATGAGTGGACTCATAATTTCTTGACTTTAAGACCACTCGGTTTAAATTATGATACCACTCCGGAGCTGCGCACGATGAATGAGACAGCCGCCTCGCTGCTGGGCACGGAGATTGGCGGGGAGGTGCTGCGCCGCTTCTATCCGGAGCTTGCACCGCCTCCCGCGACTCCCGAGCCGCAGCAGCCGGCGACTGCGCCGGTCGAATCTGCCGAGCCTGCCGAACCTCCGCCCTTTGACTTCCGCGCCGAAATGCACACAACCCGCGTTCAGGTGGATGCGCTGCTCGAGGAGGGGAAAGTGGAGGAGGCGGGGGCCTACATGGAGGCGCAGCGCCAGATCTTCTACAACCAGGGCTATCGCTTCCTGCGCCGGCTGAACCAGGCCTACTTTGCTTTCTACGGCGCCTACGCCGACGAGCCGGGAGGAGCAGCCGGCGAGGATCCGGTCGGCGGCGCCGTTCGCGAGCTGCGCGCCCGCAGCGATTCCCCGCGTGAGTTCTTACTGCGCATGGCGTGGATGGACACGTACGCGGACCTGACGCGCGCGCTGGCCTCTCCCGATTGAATCGCGGCAAGCAGGTCGGGCTTCCACCCTATTGGCAAGCGGAATTGCCATGCAACCGCACCGGCAGGGTCTGTTTTGGGCTAGGCCGCATTACTCGGGCTTCTATCCTTCGTCGCGGGATGCAGCGCGCCGGAGCTTCTCAACCTCTGCCTGCTTTGTCTGGAGCTCAGCGGCAGAGGCGGCTACCTCAGACTGAGCGATGGCAACCGCCTGCGCGGCCTGGCTGGAGGACAGCGTTGGCCGTGGCGAACGGAGCGCGCGGACCGCGAACACGGCCGCCAGGATACCAAGCAGCAGTGCAAGATTCGATGTGACGCACATAACTCCTGAGAGTGTGTCGCTCATCGTCTGCTCACCGGCGGAATACGCAACCATGGGGACCGCGGCGGTGCCGACCATGTAGAGGAGCACGGCGGGCGCACCCAGGGCGATGGCGACAATGAGGCCGTTCTTGCGGCGGCGACCCTGCTCAAGCGCCAACTGAGCCTCGGCCAGCGCACGGCTGGCGATTGAATGTCGGGCTTCAATCCTTGCCAGCTCCTCATTCGTCCTTCGCAGACCAAGCTCAGCCGCCGTCCGGTCGGTGGCGGCTGCAGGCCGGTCAGCGAGTTGGCCAGCGGCTGAATGGCGATCATGCCTTCGGAGCGTTTGACGACGTGTTCATTGCCGCAGTGCGTGCAGGCAAAGCGGTCGATATCCGGCGTGATCTGAAGCTTGCCGCCGCAGTTTGGGCAGATGAGCGTCACGAAGTCGCCCATGGTCAGGCTTCCGCATGCTGGGCTCGACGTCCAGTCTCGCGCCACTCCATGTCGGGCCTCCCTACGATCTTCTTACAGGCTGGGCCCGCGGCTCGCGCGGGAGCCTGCACTGTTCGTGCCACGGCGACACGCCCCGCTTCCCCCGGACCGTTTCACTTGTCCTCGCTCGAACAGACATCGGCCGGTGTGTACACAGGGTTGGCGTAACCGAAGTACAGCGGTGTGAGGATCTCGTCGGGGTGTGCTTCGGCGAAGTCCCTAGCCGCCCGGCATCCCTGCACCTGATCATTTGTCTCCGTGTACGTATCCCAGAAGGCCCGTGCCATGGAGGCGTAGGCCTGACCCGCGGCCCCAGACAGATACTGGTTCTGCAGGATCCCGTAGGCCTTCTGAGCATCCCCCCCGTCGTCCAGCTGCAGGTAGGCCAGAACAACCCGGAACATGGAATACCCGGTCAGGTTCGCCCGCTCGATCGCCGGATCGACCCAGTCCAACAATGAATCATCGAGCGCCACACGATGGTACAGATCCAGGGCCTCCTGCAGGTTGCCGAGGCGCGCTGCGGCATCCGCGTCGAGCAGGACGTGGATCCGGTACCGCGGCTTCTCGGACTCTTCGGAATCGAGGCGGAATGCCTGGTTGGCCGATTCCCAAACCCACGTCCGCGTGAAGCGGCGGTATGGGCCGGCCCCGACTGAGCCGATCTCCGTGGCGGTGACGGCCACTGAGCCATCGGCAGTGATCGTGAGCTCAGGGTAGGGAATGTCCGCGGACGGATCGAGCGCGTGGCGGATGACCTGCGCGCCGGTGGCTGACAGCACCTCGAGGCGCTCGAAGCAGGTATGTGCGCCGCACGTCCTCCAGCCCATCAGGAGGTCGGTGGATGAGTCGCCCGTCAGCTCTGCGTCCGCGTGCAGCATCGGGACGGCACCCGCTTCCTCCAACGACGATGGTGTGCTGGGGACGTAGCGGTCACCCCGACAAAGCAGGACGAGCACTGAGCCGCCCTCGCTGAGTTGCCAGAGGGGAAGAAGGAGCGCGCTTCCGCCGCGGCGCTCGGCCCCAGACATGGGCGGATCGGCCAACGCGATGACCACGTCGAGCCAGCTGTCGCTGTTCAAGTCGATTGTGCGGATGGAATCTCCCTGGCCGCTCGAGCGTCCTGCGGCCTCGATCTGGTCCATCAGGTCAACGATCGTGCCGCCGGCGTTGAGGAATACAAGGACTGCGTCGGCGGTGGCCGCCGGGTCACTCAGGTTTGCAGGTTCTGGATTGCCGGCTGGCACCGGGCAGCTGGCCGGGGCGGAGAACCTCGGAGTGGGAAGGGGCGGAGTGGCTGTTTCCAGCCCGTAGGTGATGGACGGCGGCAGAACCGTGGGGGCAACCTCGGCCGGGACACATCCGGTGACCAGCACGACGCCCAGGGCAAGCCAGGCGAGGCTCTTCAGGTGGATCCCTGAGGCGACCATGGGCGAGAGTGTATGTGCCTCCTGCTCGACCGGCAAGGCGGGAGACGGCCTACCGCCGGGGCTTGGATGCCGGGCCGTCCTGATGCAGAATGGAACTGGAGGGAACCGAAAACCGAGAGACACAGATGGATGCTCTCCCGTTCCCATCAGGCCGGCCGCCCAGCCGTCCAGGCCCTCTTGCGCGATTCCTCCCGCCCTTGGAAACCGGGACAGCGAGGCGCGCCCTTCAGCTGTGTGAGCCCTCGGATGCCTGGGTGCTTGATCCGTTCGGCGCGAGCCCGCGACTGGCCGTGGAGCTGGCGCGGGCAGGCACAGGCATCCTGACCGCGTGCAACAACCCCGTGACGCGCTTCGTCCTGGAGGGCGCGGCACATCCGATACCGGCCGGTGACCTGCACACTGCCCTGGCTCGCCTCGCCACGGCGGCCAAGGACAACACGCGGCTTGAGCAGTTCCTGCTCGACCTGTACCTGACTGCCTGCTCGCGCTGCAAGACACCCGTCTCGGCGGAGCGGTATGTCTGGGATCGTGAGGCGGAGGTCCCTGTCGTCCGCACCTACACCTGTCCGCAGTGCGGGCGCAGCGGTGACGACTCGACGACCGCAGCCGATCGCGAGAGGGCGGCTGGGTACGCACGGCGTGGGCTGCAGTACTCTCTCGCTCTCGAACAGCTGGCGACTGCCGGTGACCCGGACCGCGAGCACGCTGAAGCTGCGCTGGCGGTCTATCCGGGGCGAGCGGTCTTTGCCTTGATCACGCTGGTCAGCAAACTTGACTCACTCGGGTTGGAGCCAGCGCTTCGGCGGGCCGCGCAGGCGCTGCTGCTCTCAACGTTCGACGCCGCGAATGCGCTGTGGGGATTTCCCGAGGGTCGTGTGCGGCCGAGGCAGCTCGTTGCCTCGCCGCACTTCATCGAGGTGAACGTCTGGCGCGCGCTGGAAGCGGCGGTCGACGATTGGGACTTCGACTCGCCGCAGATTGAGGTTGTGGCCTGGCCCCACGATGGGGAGCTACGAGCGGGCAGAGTCTCGCTGTTCGCAGGGCCGTCGCGTGAGCTGGCCGCAACGCTGGAACGGGCACAGGTTCGGAACATCCTCACCGTTCTGCCGCGGCCGAACCAGGCATTCTGGACGCTCTCCGCCCTGTGGGCGGCATGGTTGTGGGGGCGCGAGGCAGCCCAGCCGATCAGTGTTGTGCTCCATCGACGCCGGTATGACTGGGCGTGGCACGCTTCCGCGCTGCGCTCCGCTCTGATCTCCCTGGGCCCTGCTCTGAGTGAGGACGCCCGGATCGTGGGGTTGCTGCCTGAATCGGAGCCGGGTTTCATTGCGGCCGCCGCGCTTGGATTCGACGCCGCCGGATTCGAGATGACCGGACAGGCCGTGCGCGCTGACGAAGGCCAGGCGGTGCTTCGATGGGCGCGCCGTGTCCATCCGGCCGCGGCAGTGGACGCCGCCATGCTGACGCCGGCAATGACCGGCGCCGCACAGCATGTCATACAGGCGCGCGGCGAGCCCACTCCGTTTCCATGCCTGCACGCTGCCGCCTGGGGTGTGCTGGCGCAGGCGCGCCAGCTGGGGCCGCTGCTGCAGGCAGAGGAGGCACGAGCCCTGACTCTGTTGAATGACCGCTTCGAGAAATCGCTGGCCGACAGGCGGACCTTCGTCCACTTCGGTGCGGGCGCCGAGGCTGAGATCGGGCAGTATTGGCTGGCCGATCCGGCGACCGCCGGCGAGCCGCTGGCCGATCGGGTGGAGATGGCTGTTGTGGAACGGTTGCGGGAGGGAGCCCCATTGGAGGAAGGCGAGCTCGAGGCCGACGTGTGCCGGACGCTGCCCGGCATGCTCACGCCAGACCGGCGCTTGGTCCAAGCCTGCCTCAAATCCTACGGTGCGGAGGGCGACTCACCCGGGACGTGGCACTTGCGGCCGGAAGACTACCCGGAGGCGCGCGCCCGTGACCACGAGGAGACAGCAGGTGATCCACGTCCTGCCCGGCGGACGAGGGTCGCTGGTGGCGGAGAAAGCCCGTCGCGATCCGCGCCTGCGCGCCTGGCTCCAGGCCGGGTTGCGCCTAGTCAAGTTCCGCCACGTCCGGCGATTGGCGGCAGAGACGACCCTGACCCTTGAGAATCTCGACGAGCGTCTGGCCCTCGACCCGATCGACGAGAGCGACCCTCAACTGCCGCTGCTCTGAGGGCACGCAGCGCGCTCTTCCCCTCGAATGACTCTTGGGCGTCCAGGATGAGAGACGCCCACAACAATCCGGTGGGCGTCCAGAGCGCGACGCGTTGGCTTGAGGCCCCCGGCGCATGCTCAGGGCGGGGGGCCGCGCCTACGGTTCGGACCCCCAGATCTGGAACGTGAAGCGCCCGCCCCAGGCACTCATCGCCTTGACGACTATCTCATTGTCCTGCAGCGTGACCTCGACGATCTCGCCAGTGTCACTGACCAGCCGATCAGTCTCCTCCAAGCCGGCAGCGAGGAGGGCCTCAACGAAGTGTTCCTGCACCAGCGGGTCCGAGCACTCGAAGCTGATCATGTACGCGGGGGGCTCGTATCCGCCGAGGTTCGAGATGTTGGTCATCTGGCAGGAGGCCGGCTGGGGCACGCGATCCGGGATGTCGTCAGGCCAGACGATGGGTGTCGGAGAGATCTGAGGCGGCGGGCCGGGGGTCATGAAGTCGGCGTTGTCGATGTCGAGGCTAACCCCCTCGCCTCCAGGCTCGAGCCGCATGCGATAGGGTCCCTTGGTGATATCGACGGCATCCCATTCGCCGCGCGCGATCTTCTCTGCCGTCTGCTCGTCGGGGATGTTGGGCGCCGTCCAGACAATGTACTGGAATTCGAACCCCAGCGCTTCCAGGTCCTCCAGGTATTGGGACAGCGCCTCCTCTGAGACGTAGGTGTAATCGATGCGGTACTGGAACCCCTGAAGAACCCTCACCACTTCGATCTCGCCCTCGAGAGGCGGGATATCCGCCGGGATGTCCTCCGGCCAGCGGGCGTTCTCTCCGTACAGGAATCCGCTGTCGGCCAGGCCGGCCTGGTGCGTCTCCAGGACGCTGCTGCCCGGGTTCGTCGGCCACGGGAGCGCGCCCGGCGGGAGGTCGACCGTTGGGAGATCGGCGGTCGTGAGGTTCGCGGTCTGGCGGCAGGCGACGAGGGCGATGAGTACGACGGCGGAAGCGACGATGACGTGCCGCGGTGAGCGCATTTCGGATCCTCCCAGTGGGCCCGCGTGGAGCTGGCACCTAGTATAGGGTAGCCGGCCGCGCGGCGTGCGCATGCCCAAGTATTCTCCCGATTGTGGAACGGAGCAGGGAGGGGCTGTGCGACCGCTAGGTAGGCGTCTCGGTCGGCGTGGGAGTCTCAGTCGGCGTCGGGGTCGGCGTCGAAGTGGGCTCGGGCGTCAGCGTCGGCGTGATCGTTGGGGTTGGGGTCGGGGTCGGCGTCGGCGGGGGCAGTTGGATGACCACGTGCAGCTCGGTGGAGGCCTTGCCGCTGTTGGTGTTGCGCACCGTCAGGCGCAGCGTGATCGGGCCGTTCGGGACGCCAGCCAGGTCCCAGTCGATCAGCTTGCCCGGGTTCTCCAGCATTGATGAGCCGACCTTCAGATCGGGCCAGTGATCGGGATCGTCGCCGACCCCGTACTCGAGCACCCAGTCCTTGAAGTCCGCCGACGTCCACGCCTTGCCCATGAGGGTTAGCGGGGCGGAGGTGATCAGCGCACCCTCGGACGGAGAGGTGAACTCCACCACGGGATGAGGCGAATCGGCGGTGCATGCCTCGGTGGGAATGAAGAACAGGTCTTCTTCCTTGATGCCCAGTTTCTCTTCGAGGAAGGTCTTCCCCTGCACGTTCTCCTTGAGCCACTTCTGCGCCCACTCGTCGGTGACAGCCAGGACGACGCGCTCGATGGCGTAGCTGCGGCACGCGTCCGAGGCCAGTTGCAGGGTGAAACTGTCTACCCACACCCGCTGCCACAGGTCCTTGTCGGCCGTCAGGGGCGGCTGATCCTGCGCATACTGCTCAAGCCGCTGATTCGGGCACCATTCGGAGGGCTCGGCGCCCGAGAGCGTGCACACCGCCTTGTCCACGATTCCCGACGGACGCGTGAAGACTGCGGGCTGGTTGTTCGTCAGCCGAGGAACGGCGAACTGCATGAACGCGTTCCAGATCGGCGCCGCACCGGTGATGCCGGAGATTTTGCCCATGGGTGTGTAGTCGGCGTTGCCGATCCACACGCCGACCGCCAGATCCGGCGTCCAGCCCACTGTCCAGTTGTCCCGGAAGTCGTTGGTCGTCCCCGTCTTGACCGCTGCGGGGAAGGGGAGGTTGAGGATTGAGTTGGCGCCGAAGGCCGGCGTGCGCGCGGTGTTGTCCGAGAGGATCGAGTTGATCAGGTAGGCGTACTCGGGACGGATGACCGGCTCGCCCGCTGGCGGGCTGTACTCGTAGACCGTCTTGCCGGTGTAGACATCGATACGCGTGATGGCGTACGTCGGCATGCGCTGGCCGTCATTGGCGTAGGCAGAATAGGCCGCCGTGAACTCGAGCGGCGTGACCTCGCCGCCGCCGAGCGTCAATGCCAGACCGTATTCGTTGCTGGTCAGCGTGGTGATCCCGAGCCGCTGTGCGAAGGCGACCAGGCCTTCGGCCTGCGGCGTGCTGGTGTCGTCGTAGATGCCGACGAAGTCTAGCGTCTTGACCGCCGGCACGTTATAGGAGTTGGCCAGCGCCGTGCGCACGGTGACCGGGCCGTGGAAGCGCTCGTCGTAGTTCTCCGGCTTGTACGGATCGCGCGGGTCGTTGGGATTGCCAGATGGCGGGAACTCCGACGGCACGTCCCAGATCAACGTCGACGGCGTCCAGCCCTTTTCAAACGCGGCTGTGTAGGTCATCGGCTTGATCGATGATCCCGGCTGGCGCGGCCGGATGGCCATGTTGACCTGCCCGGCGTGTTCCTCGTCGTAGTAGTCGGCCGAGCCGACCATAGCTAGGATCTCGCCCGTCGCCGGCCGGATGGCCACCAGGGCGCCGTCGGTCACGTTCAGTTCCGCCAGCGAGACCACCTGGTCGCGCACCAGCCGCTCGGCCTCATCCTGCAGCACCGGATCGAGCGTGGTGTGCACGGTGAAGCCCGACTGATAGATCGTCTGCGGGTCGTACATCGACTCCAGCAGCGTCCGCACGTAGTTCACCCAGTGCGGGTAGCGCATGAAGACGTCGGGCGCGTGGAAGGCGTAGTTCTCGAGCTCGGCGGCGGCGGCGCCCGCTTCCTCCGGGCTGACGCAGACCGATGCGGCGGACTCGCCCACGTAGATGCAGCCGGCCTCCGCGCTGACCTCGGCCATCAGGCCGAGCACCTGGCGCTGCCGGTTGAGCGTGACCTCGCGGTTGGTGTAGACGTCATACACCGCCGGCGCCTGAACCAGGCCGGCCAGGAAGGAGGCCTGCGACAGCGTCAGCTTGTCGGCGGTCGTGTCAAAGTACGTTTCCGCGGCGGCCTCGATGCCGTACGCAAGGTTGCCGTAGTTGTTCTGGTTGAGGTACAGCTCGAGGATCGCTTCCTTGCTGTACGACCGCGTGATCTCGGCGGCCAGCAGCACCTCGCGGATCTTGCGCAGGGCCGTGATGCGGTTTCGTTCCTCGGGCGTGAAGAGCAGGGTGCGCGTCACCTGCTGGGTGATGGTCGATGCCCCGGATACGACCTCGCCTCCCTGCAGGTTTTGCCAGACGGCGCGCAGGATCGCCCACAGGTCATACCCTGGATGCTCGAAGTACAGCTTGTCCTCGGTGGCCAGCGTGGCGGCGATGACGTAGGGGGACACGCGTTCAAGCGGGACGTAGGTCCGGCGCCCGGCGTTGGGATCGAGGATCTCGTAGAGCAGGTTCCCTTCGCGATCGAGGATGCGCGTGGTCTCGAACTGCGGGGCGCGGCTGCTCAGATCATCGGCCGAGGGCAAGGTCGAGGCCAGGCTGTAGTACTGGTACAGCCCGAAGGAGGCGACAGCGATCACCAGGGCCAGGAGGACGAACAGCCCTATGATCAGCATGCGCACGGCGCAGCCGCTGCAGCCGGACGTCCAGCTGCGGCGAGACGCGCCGCCCGAACGCTGTGTGGCATTGGGCGGCGGGACAAACGCCGCGGGGGAGACGCGCGTTCCGGACAGGTCGCGCTCGCTGACACGCTGCGGGAGCGGCATGCCATCTTGATCATAGGGGGGAACAGGACGCGGCGTGGCGCCCGTGCCGGTCGTGTTGTCGCTCGACGCGGGTTCTCCCGGGGGAAGCGTGAATCCCTCGCCCGCCGCGTCGCGGCGGTGAGATGGAGTATCCGCAGGGTCGGGGGGATCGTTCACAGGGTGCATTGGATTGCAGGCCGTCTGCCTGATACCTACGACGCTTGGACTGGCGTCGCAGTTCCCGCCAGCATGGAAGGGCCGGCGGCTCTCTCAGGCGCGACGATTATAGCATTCGGGTCTCACGGACGTCCCTGCATCAGCGCCACCCAGCGGCCGTGCATGCAGGTTTCGCCCGCCTGATTGTGCACATCGACGGACAGCGTGATGGCGCCGCCGCCGAGACGCGGCAGCGCCTTCGTCTCCTGAACTGTCAACACGCCGTGGATCGTGTCACCGATGAACACCGGCTTGCTGAACTTCCACTCGAGGATCTCGCGGAAGGCCAGCACTGTTCCCTCCAGGACACCCGTGCGGGCGGCCAGTCCGGACACGATCGAGACGATGAGCAATCCATGTGCCACGCGCTGTCCGAAAGGCGTCCCGGCAGCGTAGGCGGCGTCCGTGTGGATCGAATTGTGGTCGCCGCTCAGGCCGGCGAACGCGACGACGTCGGCCTCCGTGATCGTGCGCGCCGGTGTCGTGACCTGCTGTCCGACCTGGAACTCTTCGAAGTACAGGCCGCGCCGGCCGAGGGCATCCGCGCTCATGCTGTGCTCCCTAGCGAAGGATGAGGGCATTCTAGCATGCCGAAGTGAGGTTGGTGTGGCTCACTCTCCCCGCAGGAGACCGACGAAGTCGCCTACCCGGCAGGAATGCAGAGCAGGGTCTTTGACCTTGGGGCCGCGCCTCCGTACAATCATGCCATGCGCGACTGGTCCCTAACGGCAAAGGATCCCCTCGTCTTGGCGCTGGCTGCCGACGTCCGGTTCTGCGCGCCGGACTACGCCGACGACCAGATCTGGGAACTGCGACTGGCTGGTGGCGACCCTCCTGCACTCAGCCTGATCACGTCCTTTGGCCGGCGGGCGCGAAGCATGCGGCTGTTTCCGTTCTTCTCCCTCGACGGGAGAAGAGTGAGCGATCCGGAGCGCTTCGCGTCCGCGCCGCTCGTGCGACGATTCCTGCCCAACTATGCCTGCGTGGACTGCAGACCGTTTGACGCAATCGCCGTCGCGATGGAGGCGTGGGTCCCCGAGTCGCACGCGCTTGCGGGCCGAATTGCCGTCACCAACCTCACGGCCGGTTCTGTAACCATACGCTGTGGCGTCCACGTGCAGCTCGCACCACATGAGAACGGGCAGCCCGCCTCGCCGACGAACGTGCGTGGTGTCACGGTCCTGGCTGGCCGCGCCGGCAATCTGAATCCGGTCCTGTTCCTGGCCGGTGGCGCGGTACTCGAGGGGACTCCCATTCCTGCGCTGGCGGTCAACGTGACGTTGGCGCCGGGGGCAACACGCCTGGTGCCCTGGGTGCACGCGGGGCGGCCGTCGGTGGACGAGTCGTTCGACTTGGCGAGAGCGGTGGCAGGGCGCTCATGGGACGCTGAGCTGGCAAGGCTGGAAGTGGCGGACGCGTCCACCCTCGAATTCGAAACCGGACGCCAGGATTGGGACGCCGTGCTCACGTTCTCTCAACAGGCGGCGTTGAGATCGTTCCTTGGGGCGTCGCGTTACCTGCGCCATCCGTCGTTCGTCGCTGCGCGCCAGCCGGACCTCGGCTACTCGGAACGCGGCGACGGACGCGATCACCCGATTGAGTGGAGTGGGCAGGACCCCGCTCGCTCGGCCTACGTGATGGGGCTTGTGGCGCCTGCTGCGCCCGAGCTTGCGCTGGGAGTGATTCACAACTACCTCAACGTCCAGGCGCCGGACGGTCTGATCGACTGGCGGCCCGGCCTCGCCGGGCAGCGCCAGGGATCGCTGTGCATCCCGTGGCTGGCGGACTGGGTGCAAGCATGGTGCGTCCGGACGCAGGACTGGAGCTTGGCGCGGGAAAGCTTGCCGCGGTTGCTCGCGTTCTATCGTTCTTGGTTCTCGCCGGCTCATGATCGCGATCAGGACGGCCATCCGGAATGGGACCACGCGGCGCAGGCTTTGTCGGAAGACAGCCCGACCTTCGGGGGCTGGCAGCCTTGGAGCCAGGGGCTGGACATTCGCGCCGCCGAAACCGTTGACTTGGCCTGCGCCTTGTATCGCGAGACCGTGGCCCTGCTGGCTATGGCCGCCGCTCTCGGGCGGGAGGAACTCCGCCCCGAGCTTGAACAGCGCGCGCGTCAGCTGCGGCAGGCCGTGGAGAACTCCTGGTCCGAGGCGACGGGCTGCTATCACGCGGTCGATCGGGACACACACTGCTCTCCAGTAGGAGGTCGGCTGGCGACCCTGCGCGGTCCGCAGCGGCGCGCCGTGGCGCAGTCCTTCGATCCGGCCGCACGGCTCGTGGTCATCTGCCGCAGCAATGAGGCCAATGCGCGTGGGCTGCATGTCGTCGTGCGGGGAAAAGCCGAAGGCCGGCCGGCTACGGAACGTCTGACGTTTGCGGAGTTTCGCTGGTTCTTCGAACACGGCATCGCGACAAGTGATCGAACCTTCTCCCGGGTCGAATCGATCGAAGCAGGGGGCATCTCGTCTGAGGTTGAGATTGAGGTCTCAGCTGCCGACTTCAGCCGCGGCGAGGTGACCCACCTCTTACCGCTGTGGGCCGGGATTCCCGATGCGCCTCGTGCACAGGATCTGGTCCGCAGGACGCTGCTCGATCCGGCGCGCTACTGGCGCGCGCACGGATTGCCCGTTGTGCCGGCGGATGATCCGGCCTACCGCCCGGATCGGGTCGATGGCTGCGGCGGGACATGGATGCCGTGGAACGCGATGATCATCGACGGCCTGGTCGCCTATGGCTACCGGGCCCAGGCGGCTGACCTGTTCACTCGGCTGATGGGGACCATCGTGGCCAGCGCACGGTCGGAGCGATGCTTCCACGAAGCCTACAACGCCGACGCGCTGCAGGGGCTCGGAGGCCGACACGACCTGGCGGGGGCGGCCCCCGTGCACTCGCTGCTCCGCATCTTGGGCATCGAACTGGCTGCCCCGACGCGGCTGCGCGTCGAGGGCAGGTCACCCTTTGACCGGCCTATCACCGTTCGATGGCGAGGGCTGGAGGTCCGGCGGGATGCCGATCGGACGCGGGTGACGTTCCCTGATGGGGAGCAGGTCGAGCTGGATGGTGAAGAGCAGCGCTGGATCGAGCAGACGGAATGACCGCGGTGGCTGGCGCGAGGTTGGGCATGTGCGAGAATGAACTGACGACAGCATCGCGCAAGGCGGAGGAGTTGGTGTCGAGGCAGTCTGCATGAATCCCGTCCTTCAAGTTGAGATCCTTGTCCTCGGGATGCTGCTGGTCGTCTCGCTGGTGGCGGTCGTCACCCGCCGCTTCCGCGTCCCCTACACCGTCGCCCTGGTGGTGGCCGGGCTAGCCCTCTCGCTGGGGAAACAGCTGGACATTGGCATCACGCCGCAACTCATCCTGTCGTTGTTCCTCCCGCCGTTGGTGTTCGAGGCGGCCTTCCACCTACCGCTGCGCGATCTGCGCCGGGACGGCGTGACGATCTTCCTGCTGGCAGTCCCCGGCGTCCTGCTGGCGATGGCTGTCGTTGGCGGAGCACTGAACTTCTTCGGCGGCCTGTCGCTGCCGCTGGCGCTTGTCTTTGGCGCGTTGATCGCCGCCACCGATCCGGTTACGGTGCTGGCGATCTTCCGTCGGCTCGGCGTCCCCAAACGCCTGGAGGTCCTGCTAGAAGCCGAGAGCCTGTTCAACGACGGAACCGCCATCGTGCTGTTCAACCTGGCATTGGCCGGGGCGCTCAGTGGCGCCTTCCATATCTGGGAGGGCGCCTTCGATTTCCTCTGGGTGTCGGCCGGGGGACTCGCCATCGGACTTGCGCTGGGCTGGATTACGGCGCAGCTCCTGGCGCGGGTGGACGACTACCTGGTTGAGACAACACTCACGACGGTCGTGGCGTTTGGCTCGTACCTGCTGGCAGAACAGCTGCATGTAAGCGGCGTGCTGGCCGTCCTGGCTGCGGGACTGGTGACCGGTAGCCTCGGCACGCGAGGAATGTCGCCCACGACGCGCATCGTAGTGTTCAACTTCTGGGAGTACGCCGCGTTCCTCGCCAACTCGGCGGTCTTCCTCTTGATTGGGCTTCTCATCGACCTGCCACTGCTGGCCGAGTCGTGGCAGCTCATCCTCCTGGCGATTGCTGCCGTGCTTGTCAGCCGGGCCATCGCCACCTACTTGACCACGCGCTTCGTGGCTCGCTTCCCGCCACGCTGGAGTCACGCGGTGTTCTGGGGCGGGCCGCGCGGCGCCATCGCGCTTGCATTGGCGCTCAGCCTTCCGGCCTCGCTCGGCGATAGCCGGAACGTGGTGCTGGCGCTGACCTTCGGAGTGGTGCTGTTCACCATCCTGGTCCAGAGCCTGACGACCGAAGGGCTGCTGCGCCGCCTGAAGGTCATTGAGCGGAGTGAGGCGCGGCTCGAGTACGAACGACGGCACGCCCGTGCCCTGGCCGCGCGCGCTGGCTACGAGCGCCTGCAGCGCATGCACCGGGATGGATTGATCACCACTCACACCTGGGACCGGCTTCGCCATGCCGCCCTTGAACGGCAGGAGGCGCTGACGAAGGCAGTCCGCGAGGCAATGGCCGACGCACCGGAAATGGAGATCCAGGAATTGTCGATGGCCCGGCGCGAAGCGCTCAGGGCTCAGCGGGCCATGCTTGGCCGCCTGCGCCGCGAAGGGATCCTTTCAGACGAGTCCCACGCCGACCTGATCGCCGAGGTTGACCTGAGCCTGGAGGCGCAGGCCGAGGCCTCGGCCGAAGAGGCGGTGAACGGAGGCCGACCGATGCCCGTCCGCGTTCTGCTGTTCATCGTGGTTCAGGACCGCG
>JAPLGR010000133.1 GCA_026390045.1 Chloroflexota bacterium
GATCTCGGATGCCGTGGATGATGCGCTTGCGAAGACGGACGGCGATGCGCTCATCAACGTGAGCGTGCAGAACAGCCTGTATGGACTGATCCCGATCTACAACGTCTTCACCTGGCAGTGCACGGATGTCCAAGGTACGGCCATCAAGTTTGTGAAGAGTTCACCGGCTCAGCCAGCGACTCCATCCACCCCGCGCTCCTAGTCTTGTCGCACGAACCGTGTGAATCTGTCTGCCTAGAGGTTTCGACGCTGGGTCCGTCCCGTGGTCAAGCGGCACCGAACCGGGCGGCCCTGGCGACGAGACTGATGCGGCTGGCGCCCTGCCCAGTGACGCCACGGTGGGCCCCGGCGGCAACGCCCTGGCCGAAGCGGGTCTTGGGAGTTCACTGGCATGAAGCGATGTGATCGGGTCGCGCCACTCGAGTGTCATCGCCCACTCAGGTCCTGCCCCCAAAGGACCTGAAACCCCGCCGGGATGATCGCCGTAACCTACCCTTGAACACACTGACCGCACGCATCCTACCGTGCGTGCAATTCGGCCAGGTTCACGGCGCGATTCCTGTATCGAAAGGCGGGTTGACCCCATGACGCTGCGAAAGATGCTCACCCTCGGTTCACTCATGGCACTTGCCGCGTGCGGTGGCCAAGCCACGACTGACAAGGGACAACTTTCACTCGCCCTGACGGCGAGCTCGGCAACGCCCGTCGCCGCTCTCGCGACTGCGGCAAGCTCGGACAACGACTGCGGCTCGATCCAGGCGGCCAACGCGACGATCTCGGCCATCGAGGCCAGGACGCTCGACGGGCTGCTCATCGCCGCGACGCCCGAAGGCGGCTTCCCGGTCACAGTGGACCTGATGTCGCTTGTGAAGGTGAATCCCACCACGCTCCCCAGCGCGTGGCTGCCAGCGGGAACCTACGACCAAATTGTCGTCGTGATCAGGAAGGTAGAGGTGACGCTGACAAGCGGCTGGAAGGTCGCCGTCTCGCCTCCGGGCGGCGGCTGGACGGCCGTCATAGGCATCGCGCCGCCCTTCACCATCTCCGCGGCCTCGCCCAAGACGGTGACGCTCGGCTTCAGGAAGGATCTTTCGTTCCTCTGCAACCTCGGCGAGTGGAAGTTCAATCCCAAGTTCGAGCACGACGGGAAACACGACGCCGGGCACCACTAGGCTTGCGACGAATACACGAGGCTGTTCGCCCATCCACGGCCCCGGCGTTCCGACCCTGGGGCCGTTCTGTTTGTGGTCGGTCCCCATGATGGCAACGAAGCCGGGGAGCTGAGCACCGAGCCCCGTCAGTCGTGGAGCAGGGCGAAGGCCTCACCGACCCGTGCCGCGTCGCTACGGCAGCTTGTAGCTGCCCTTCGTGCGCGAAACGCTCTGGCTGGTGCCCTCCGCCGCGGGGCGAACCGAGGTCCGCGTGTACTCGCCGCCCGTGCTTCACACCGTCCCGCCTGACGGGCTAGCCGATCCCTGGCTTGGATCGAACGAGGCGCAGGTCCAGGGCCACTGGTCGAAGTCGATGCCGAAGGGCGAGCCAGGGAACTGAGAAACGAAGCGGGCGGCCCCGTCGCCAGGACCGCCCGGTCGCGTACCGCTTGCTCGCCTCACTGCCGGGCGAGGGTGTCCGTGCAGACACCGCCGCAGAGGAGCGTGGAGTGGAGCCAGGTGGAGATCTTCTGCGCCGTGTTGCTTCCCGTGAACTTGAGCGAGCCGCGCTCGGTCTCATCGGCAGCGTTGTGCACGAACCGGAACTCGCCGCCGCAAACGGTTCCAAAGAAGGCGGTACCTCCCCCGTCGGTGTAAGAAGCCTTGCCCGTGGAGTCCTGCGCAACGGTCAACTGGACGCTTCCGCTGAAGGGCTCGTTGGTGCAGGTGTCGGTGCAAGTGTAGGTGCCGGACCACGGCCCCGCGAAGTTCGCCGTCGCGGCAGCGCAATCGTGCTTGACGTCGACCACCCAGCCATCCAGGCTGAACGTCAGGGCGACGGGCGACATGATCTGGACGCAGATCACGTAGGCTCCCGCGTTCATGACGGCCAAGGTCTGGGCATCCGCCTCGGGGGTCGATGGGGACACCGTCGACGGCAGCAACGCCGACGTGAGGTTGACCGTGAACGGCCCATAGGCGATGCCGGCGGTGCACACCGTGCTCCTCTGGCTGGCGGGCGCCACGAGGACCGAAAGGCTCACGCTCTCGGTTGCAGCCGCCCGGACGAGCGCGAGGGCATGGGAAAGGCTGACCGGAGTCGGAACCACGACGCGAAACTGGGACATCGTCTGCGACAGGTTCGGCTTCCACGAGGTCACGGTTCCGGGGGGGATCGCGTGGGTGAAGACGATCTGGGTCTTCTGGTTGGCGAGCACCGACACGTTTTGAAGCGTGTCGCCCATAGGGATCGTGATCGTGGCCGTCTCCGTCGTCGATGGCGGCGGGCTGTCGTTGTTGCACGACGCCAGCGAGCCCCCGAGGGCGAGAATGACCACCAGTGACTTGGACCAAAGGCAGATACTCGATTGCACAAAAGCACGCTTCATGGCGTCCCCCTTGCGGGCGGAGCGCCCGCATGGATGCTGCATGGCCGAAGTAGCGGGAGAGCCTGCCGACAATGTCGGCGTTCACGGCATGCGCGGCCTACGGCTCTCGCCGGACCAGCGGCCATGGAGGCTCTCCTTCACCCAAGCATGGACTTCGGCGCAGTGTCGGCAAGTGCCCCGCCCCTGCTCATCGGGGCCACCTCGCCGGAGTGAACCAGGCGGGGGCGTCTGGACTCGGGCGGTCCAGATAGGCGTCCGGCACGCAGCAAGACCCGGATGGGCCGAAGTCGCGGTGGCGATGCGCTCACCTGCGGTCGGTGGCCCGCGCTGCCCGTGCTCGCTCGTCTGCGAGTCGAACCAGCGCCTCATCTACGGCCAGGGTTCCACGGGCTGCCGCAAC
>JAPLGR010000301.1 GCA_026390045.1 Chloroflexota bacterium
CAGGCCCAGCGAACCCGCAGCGGCCTTGGCCACTGCCAGGCTGGTCCCGAGCATGGCGTTCGCGCCGAGGCGTGACTTGTTGGGCGTGCCATCCAGCTCGATCAGGGCGAGGTCGGCGCCGCGCTGATCGGTCGCATCCCACCCGACCAGACGCTCGCCGATCAGCGTGTTGACGTTCTCCACCGCGCGCGTGACGCCCTTGCCGCGGTAGCGGTTCTTGTCACCATCGCGCAGCTCAAGCGCCTCATACACGCCGGTCGACGCACCGGACGGCACCGCCGCGCGCCCCCAGCTCCCGTCAATCAGCACAACTTCCACTTCCACGGTGGGATTCCCGCGCGAGTCCAGAATCTCGCGCCCGTACACCGACTCGATCGTAGTTGGCATCTTGTGGCTCCTCTTGAGAACTCGCGGACGATTATACCGCCTCCGTCGCGGGGTCTGCCGGGTCACGAACGTCTCGAGCGCCGCGCGCAGGCAGGATCATCCACCACCAGCGGCCTGCATGCTAGAATGGCGGCGTGCCCGTCTCACACGTGTATCTTGACCATGCCGCCACCACGCCCGTCGACCCACGCGTGCTGGCGGCCATGCTTCCGCACTTCAGCCAGACGTACGGCAATCCCTCATCGGTTCACACGTTCGGCCAGCAAGCCGACGCGGCGGTCGAGGCGGCCCGGAGGACTGCGGCCTCGGTCCTCGGATGCTCGGTGTCTGAGGTCATCTTCACCGGCTGCGGATCGGAGAGCGACAATCTGGCACTGCGCGGCGCGGCTTTCGCCGAGCGCGAGCGCCGCGCCGCCGATCGGCTCCTGATCAGCCCGGTCGAACACGCCGCCGTCTTGCAGACGGCCCGGCAACTGCAGCAGCACCACGGCTTCCACATCGACTGGCTCCGAGTCGATCCGCACGGCCGCGTTGCCCCTGATGAGCTGCGCAGGAAGCTTTCGCGCGAGACTGCCATCGTCTCGATCGTCTACGCCAACAACGAAGTGGGCAGCATCAACCCGATCCCGGCGCTTGCCGCCGAGTGCCGCGCGATGGGCGTCCCGTTCCACACGGATGCCGTGCAGGCTGCCAGCCAGCTTCCGGTCGACGTCCAGAGACTCGGAGTCCATCTGCTTGCCCTCGGGGCGCACAAGTTCTACGGCCCCAAAGGCGTCGGCGCGCTGTACGTGAAGGACGGCCTTGCCCTCCTTCCCTGGCTGACAGGCGGGAGTCAGGAGCACGGGCTCCGCGCCGGTACGCAGAACGTGCCGCTCATCGTCGGCCTGGCTGAGGCACTGCGGCTGACTTCCCTCGAACGCTCCGAACGCAATGCCCACATGACGGTCCTCAGAGATCGGATCATCAGCGGAGTTCTCGAACGCGTCCCCGATGCCAAGCTCACCGGCCATCCAGCCGAGCGCCTCCCCAATCACGCCTCGTTTGTGATCCGCGGCGTTGACGGAAACGCGCTTCTCTCGGCGCTCGATCTCGAAGGATATGCGTGCTCGTCCGGGTCGGCCTGCAAGTCCGGCGCGCCTGAGCCCTCAGAGATCCTGCTCGCGCTCGGATTGCCGCCTGAGCTCGCGCTGGGCTCGCTGCGAGTCACCGTTGGCAAGGACACTCGCCCCGAGGACGTCGAACGGTTCCTCGATGTGCTTCCCCCGGCCGTCGATCGCATCCGCCGGATGGCCACGGTCCGGCCATGAGCGACGGCAACCGGATCGCGGTCGCCATGAGCGGCGGCGTGGACAGCTCCGTCGCCGCCGTCTTGCTTCGCGAGGCTGGCCACGACACCTTCGGATTGATGTTGCGCCTGCAAGACGGAGGCGACGGCCAGCCGAATCGCTGCTGCGCGCCGAGCGATGTCGCAGCAGCACGTTCAGTAGCCGCATCCCTCGGAATCCCGTTCTATGTGGTCGACGCGCGGCAAGAATTCGAAGATCACGTCATCTCGTCGTTCGTTGGTGGCTATGCGCAGGGGCTCACGCCGAATCCGTGCATCGAGTGCAACCGCGTCATACGCTTCGGATTGCTCTTGCATCACGCGCTTGCTCTGGGGGCAACGCTCCTCGCCACGGGACACTACGCTCGCATCGCACACGAAGGCACGTCCCATCGGCTCCTCGTCGCCCGCGATCAGGCCAAAGACCAGTCGTATGTCCTGCACATCTTGACCCAGCACCAGCTCGCGCACGCCTTATTCCCCCTCGGCGAGCTGAGAAAGACCGAGGTCCGAAATCATGCGCGACGCATGCAGCTCCCCGTCGCCGATCGACCCGAAAGCCAGGACCTGTGCTTCGTCCAGGGCGACTACCGCACATTCCTCGCGGCACGCGGCGTGGGCGATGCTCCCGGTCCGATCCTCGATGGCGAAGGGAGAATACTGGGGACCCATTCGGGCCTGGCGGGCTACACGCTAGGCC
>JAPLGR010000673.1 GCA_026390045.1 Chloroflexota bacterium
AACGGGTGGCACTTCGAGCACACGTCTGTGTGGATCATCTCGGTCGTGGAGCCGGTGTGCCAGGTGTTGCCGCACGCGCACACGACGGTGGCGTTCGGGAAGTACTTGGGGTGAATACCTTGCCTCATCGGTTTCCTTTCCCCGTTCTACCGCTGAGGGACGCCTGCAGGCTGATCCCCGGGGTCGGGAGTCAGCCCGTGCCGCGTTCCCGCTGCGGGCAGGTCAGGCCTGCTCTACCGGAACAACGCTGACGCGCTTGCGACCGCCGCGGGCGAAGTCGAACTTGACCAGACCGTCGGCAATGGCAAACAGCGTGTCATCCCCACCGCGGTCCACGTTCAACCCCGGATGGATGTGCGTGCCGCGCTGGCGCACGATGATGTTGCCCGAGCGGACGAATTCGCCTTCGTACTTCTTGACGCCCAGCCGCTGAGAGTTGCTGTCGCGTCCGTTGCGGCTTGAGCCGCCAGCCTTCTTGTGTGCCATGATCTTGCTCCGCCTGTCTACTTCTTCTTCGGGGCCGCCTTTGGCTTGGGCTTCGCCGCAACTGCCTTCTTGGCTGCAGGCGCAGCGGGCTTCGGCTTGGAGGCAACCTTCTTCGGTGTCGCGGGGGCCTTCGGCTCGGGGGCCGGCCTCGGCCGCCCACTTGGCTCGCCGATGCTCTCGACCATGACGCGTGTGTACATCTGCCGGTGGCCCCTCTTCTTGCGGAACCGTTCCTTGGGGATGTAGCGGTACACGATCACCTTGTCGCCCTTGGGATGCTCGGCGACGGTGGCGTGGACTTTCATTCCCTGCACGACCGGAGTGCCGATGCGGACGTCGCTGCCGTCCACCACCAGCAGAACTCGGTCGAACTCCACGGCCTTCCCCACTTCGATCGGCAGCCGATCGACTTCAAGGGTCTGGCCCTCGCGAGCGACATACTGTTTGCCGCCCGACTCCACAACCGCGTAGCTCATGATCTTGTCTCCAGCTTCGCTTCGCCGCCGAACCCGCGCACAGCGCCGACCGGCGGGGAAGTTGGGGATACGCAATCCCGCCCCAACACGCCGGTTGGGGCAGGTTGTGTCATTTTACCAGCCCCGTTCAAGACTGTCAATCGCCGGGCGTCGGCTCAGGCTCCGGCTCTGGTGCCGGAGCCACCGCTGGCTCCAGACGCTCGTCGTGCAGCACGCTCTCTTCGCCCGGGAACCCCGTGCCAGCCGGGATCAGCTTGCCGATGATCACGTTTTCCTTCAGGCCGCGCAGGAAGTCCACCTTGCCTTCGATGGCTGCCCCGGCCAGCACCTTGATCGTGTGCTGGAAGGAGGAGGCCGAAAGGAACGACTCTGTGTTGAGTGAGGCCTTGGTGACGCCGAGCAGCATCTGGGCGCCGCGTGCCGGCTGCTTCCCCTCGCCCAACAGCTTCTCGTTCATCGCCTGCAGGTGGAGTCGATCGATCAGGTCCCCCGGCAGCAGGTCGCTGTCGCCCGGCGACGTGATCTGAACCTTCGACAGCATCTTGCGGATGATGACCTCGAAGTGCTTGTCGTTGATGTTCTGTCCCTGCGATCGATAGACCTTCTGGACCTCGGTCAGCAGGTACAGCTCGCACGCCTCGCGCCCCAGGATGCGCAGGATGCGGTGGGGGTTGAGCGAGCCTTCGGTCAGCTGTTCACCCGCCTGCACCTTGGCGCCATCCTTCACCAGCAGGCGCGCGCTGGCAGGGATCTCGACCTCGAACTCGTCGACCTGATCGTAGCCAACGACGGCCTTCTTGTCCTCCAGCCGCAACCGTCCGGCGTGCGACACGATCACCTGAGACTCGCCGCGCGTGGCGATCACGTCGCCGGCCTGCACTTCCACGCCGTCCTCAACCTTCACCGACCAGTTGCCCGGGATGGGATACTCATCCTGGAGCAACTGGCTGTTGACAATGCGCAGCACGCGCTGCCCCTCAGGTGAGTCCGGAGTGTGGACCTGCAGCGTGCCAGAGATCTCGGCCGTGACCGCCTCGCCCTTGGGCTTCTTGCGCGCCTCGAACAACTCCTCGACGCGCGGCAGGCCGGTGGTGATGTCGCCGCCGGCAGCCACACCGCCGGTGTGGAACGTGCGCAGCGTGAGCTGCGTGCCCGGTTCGCCGATGGACTGAGCGGCGACGATGCCCACCGCCGCGCCCATCTCCACCATCTTCGCCCGCCCCAGATCCGTCCCGAAGCACTGGCCGCACATACCGAACAGCAGCTCACAGGTGAGCGGTGATCGGACGTAGACCTCCTGGACGCCAGAGCGCCCAATGGCCTGCGCGAGCTCGAGGTCGATCGTCTGGCCGCGCTCGGCCAAGATCTCGCCGGTGTTGGGATCGGCGACTCGGCCGGCGGTGATCCGCCCGAAGACCCGCGACGGGTAGTCCTGCCCGGCAACGTCGTCCGACCGGCGCACGTAGATGCCCTTGTCGGTGCCGCAGTCGTCGGCGTTGATGATCATGTCCTGGGCGACATCGACCAGGCGACGGGTCAGGTAGCCGGCATCGGCTGTGCGCAGGGCCGTGTCGGTCAGACCCTTTCGGGCACCGTGGGTCGAGATGAAGTACTCGAGCGTGTTCAGACCGTCGCGGAAGTTCGAACGGATGGGTAGCGGGATGATGCGCCCGGCCGGATCAGCCATCAGGCCGCGCATGCCGGCCAGCTGCGAGATCGGCCCGAAGCCGCCCTTCGTGGCTCCCGAGATGGCCATCGTGCTCAGGCTGCCCGAAGGATCCATCGCCGCGCGCACCGCCGCGGTGACCTTGATGGTCGTCTCCTGCCACAGCTCAATCGTGCGCTCGTTCTTCTCCTGGTCGGTCAGCAGGCCACGCCGATGATCGCGGCTGATGGCTTCCGCTTCCAGCGCCGTCTGCGCGATGATCTCGGCCTTCTGAGGCGGCACAGTGATATCCGAGACCGCGATCGTCGTCCCGGAGCGCGTGGCGTACTCAAAGCCGATGTCCTTGATGGCATCGACCACGGCTGGCGTGCCGTCCTCGCGCAGGAGCTGATAGACCTCCCCGACAAGCTTCTGCAACGATCCCTTGTCGAGGACGCGGTTCGCGAAGTGCAGTTCGGGCGGCAGCACGCGGTTGAAGAGCACTCGGCCGACGGTCGTCTGCAGCAGGCGCCTCTCCGGCGAGGCCAGGCGCACGCCCTTGTCGTCGTACCAGGTCTCGGCCATGACACGGATCGGGGTGTGAACTTCCAGCTGCCCCAGGCCATAGGCCAGCTCGGCCTCGTCCATGTCGGCAAAGGCGCGTCCTTCTCCGCGATGCTTCCGTCCCTCGACCTGCATCGTCAGGTAGTACACGCCGAGCACCATGTCCTTCGAGGGGCTGACGATCGGCTCGCCATCCGCCGGCTTGAGCAGGTTCCTCGTAGACAGCATCAGCGAGCGGGCTTCTTCGACCGCCTTGGCCGAGAGAGGGACGTGGACCGACATCTGGTCGCCGTCGAAGTCGGCGTTGAACGCCGCACACACCAGCGGATGCAGGTGGATCGCCTTGCCCTCAACCAGCACGGGCTCGAAGGCCTGGATTCCCAGGCGGTGGAGCGTCGGCGCGCGGTTGAGCAGCACCGGGCGGTCCTTGATTACCTCTTCCAGGACCTCCCACACCTCTGGGCGCTCGCGCTCGATGATTCGCTTGGCGCCCTTGACATTCGCGGCGTAGTTGTAGGACACGAGCTTGGAGATCACGAACGGCCGGAAGAGCTCAAGCGCCATCGTCTTGGGCAGGCCACACTGGAAGAGCTTCAGGTCCGGGCCGATGACGATCACCGACCGTCCAGAGTAGTCGACGCGCTTGCCGAGCAGGTTTCGGCGGAAGCGGCCCTTCTTGCCCTTGAGCATGTCACTGAGGGACTTGAGTTCACGCCGGCCGCGGCGCGAGAGCGCCTTCCCGCGCTGTGCGTTGTCGATCAGCGAGTCAACTGCTTCCTGCAGCATACGCTTCTCATTGCGAACAATGACGTCCGGCGCGCCCAGCTCGACCAGGCGCTTCAGACGGTTGTTGCGGTTGATGACCCGGCGGTACAGGTCGTTCAAGTCGGACGTGGCGAAGCGCCCGCCGTCCAGCTGCACCATCGGGCGGAGGTCGGGCGGGATTACAGGCAGGACGGTCATCACCATCCACTCCGGACGATTGCCGGAGCGGCGGAATGCCTCGACCACCTTCAGTCGCTTCGTCGCCTTCTTCTTGCGCTGCTTGCTCCGCGTGGTGCGGGATTCCTCCCACAGCTCCTTGGCCAGCGAATCCAGATCCAGATGCTGCAGGATCTCGTAGAACGCCTCCGCGCCCATGTCGGCCCGGAAGACCTGTCCCCACTTCACCTTGAGCTCGCGGAGACGGGACTCGCCGAGGAACATCATCGGCGCCAAGGACGTGAGTTCCTTGCGGTCCCCATCGAGCTGCTCGCGCGCCGTGGAGCCGTCGTCGTCAACCGCATCGCGCAGTTCAGCCATCGCCAAGTCGGATTCGGCCTTGACCTTCTCGACCTGCATGCTGATCCGTTCCAGCTCGCGGTTGCGCTTCTCCTTGCCGGACGCTTCAATCTCATCCAGGCGCGCCTTGACCACCTCCTGGACGCGGGTGATGTGATCCGAGGTGATCGTCTCACCCTTGTCGGCGATCTGCGTGTCGGTCGCCTCGAAGTGAATCGGCGCCCGGATGGTCTTGTCCAGCTTCTCGGTCAGCGAGCGTTCAAGCGACTGACCCTCGCGGATGATTGGATCGATGCGCGCCGCCACGTCCTCGGAGAAGCTCTCTTCGGCCTCACGCTTGCGCCCTTCCAGATCCTCCAGCCGCTTCTTGCGGTTGGCCTTGATCTGCGCGATGCGCTGGTTGAGGCCGTCGGCCTGTTCCTTCTCCATCCGGGCGATCTCGTCCTCGATCCGCTTGAGCGCCCTGCGCCGTGCCTCCTCGTCGATATGCGTGACGACGTACTGGGCGAAGTACAGCACGCGGTCGAGGTTGCGGCGCGAAATGTCGAGCAGCAGACCCAGGTAGGACGGCACCCGGCGCGTGTACCAGACATGGGCGACCGGCGCAGCCAGCGTGATGTGGCCCATGCGCTCGCGACGTACCGACGAGCGCGTCACCTCTACGCCGCACTTCTCGCACGTGATGCCCTTGAAGCGGATGTTCTTGTACTTGCCGCAGTAGCACTGCCAATCCTTGGTCGGCCCGAAGATCGCCTCGCAGAACAGGCCGTCCTTCTCGGGGCGCAGCCGCCGATAGTTGATCGTCTCGGGCTTCAGCACCTCACCATAGGACCAGCTCAGGATGGTCTCCGGCGACGCCAGACTGATGCGCAGGGCTCGAAAGGCTTTGGATTCCACCCGATTCCTCCAAGGTCCACGCGGACTGGAACAAACGTGCTACCTGACAGACAACGCGAAACAAGCGCCTGAGGCTTTCGCTTCCTCAAGCGCTCTCATGGCTGGGGTCAATTTCAGAGAATCACGTGGAAAGAATTATAAGGCCGTAATCCAGCCTGTCAAGGTCGGATTCTCAGCCCGAAAGCCGGGCTGGCACGTCGATGGTGAATGTGCTGCCGACACCAAGCCGACTCTCCACCGTCACCCGGCCCCCATGTTGCTCCGCGACCGACTTGACAATCGCCAGCCCCAGCCCTGACCCCTTCTCGCGGAGAGTCTCACTCCGCCGCGCTCGGTAGAACTTCTCGAACAGGCGCGCTTGATCCGTCGGCGCGATGCCGACCCCCGTGTCCTCTACGCTGATGACCTGTCGCCCATCGTGCTGGCGCGCCCGAAGCATCACCCGCCCTCCCGCCTGCGTGTACTTGATGGCGTTGTCCACCAGATTGGCCACGGCCTGCCGCAGCAGCGTCAGATCCGCCTCGATCGGCCGCATTCCCCCGGCAATATCCGTGACCAGCGCGATGCGTTTGTTGGCCGCCTGTGCCTGGTAGGCACCCGAGACGTCCTGGACCACGCTGTCGATGTTCACCGCTTCCAGGTTCAGCCCCACACCAGCCTCGATACGCCCCAGGTCCAGCAAGTTGTCCACCAGATGCGTCATCTGCTCAACGCTCTCGTGGATCTTGCGAACGAAGTCCTTCTGCTGCTCGTTCATTGCGCCGACCATGGAGAGCATCGTCGCATAGCCCCGCATCAACGTCAGCGGCGCGCGCAGGTCGTGGCTGACCGTGGATACGAACTCCGACTTCAGCATGTCGACTCTCTTGAAATGCGTGATGTCCCATAGGACGCACACGCGGCCGCCCTGGTCCTCCCCTCCCGGCCGGATGTCGGTGGCAGTGGCGAACAGGGCCCGACCGGCGCCGATGGCGACTTCGGCGGTGCGCAGCTCCGATCCTGCATGAAGCAGCTCAAGAACCTCCCGCGAGGTCACCCACTCGGTGGCCGGCTTGCCCAGGACTTCTTCCACATTGCCGCGCAGGACCGCCTCCGCCGCGGGATTGGCCAGCGTGATCCGCCCGCGGTGGTCGGTGGCCAGGACGGCATCCGGCGTCGCTTCCAGGACCGCACCCAACCGCATTCGTTCCTGTTCGGCGCGGTGGAACAGGCGAGCGTTGCTGACGGAGACGCCGATCTGGGTTGCCAGGATGGTGAGCAGGTTGCTGGAATCCGGGGGCAGGGATTGCGCACGGCGGTACCCCAGCCAGATGACTCCGATGAACGTCTGCTCGTCGCGCAGCGGCACCGCCGCCAGACCCTGCAGCGGCTCGGTGACCTGCGCGAGGTTCAGCACTGCACGCGCGCGACCGGGGTTCTCAAGCGTGAAGCGGCCCCGTTGCCGAGCCAGGTCCACAACCTGCACGTCGAGCGAGGCCCAATTCCCACGATCCTTGCCGGCGCTGAAGGTCTCCATGCGCGCCCCCGGCTCGCCCTCCGGACCGAGCAGCGCCACGCGGACATGATCCGCGCGCAGGATTCGCCCAACCCCCTCCAGAATCGGCGGAAGAACTCCGGCAAGATCGAAGCTTGAGGCCAAGCGCTGGCTCGAGGCGAGAAGCAGATCCATCTCACCGAGCCTGGCCTGCAGGCTCCGACGCATCCCCTCGAAGGCCAACGCCAGTCGCCCGATCTCATCCTCACTCCGAACTCTGACCGGGAGTGCCAGGTTGCCGCGGCGTACAGCACGAGCATCATTACCGCACCCACCGCCACGAGCACTGCGAAGAGCCGCGTGGCGAGCTGGACCGCCAGCGCATTGATCGTTCGCTGAGGGATGCTGACAACCACCTGCCACGGGTAGCCTTCCGCCGGCTTGACCAGCACCCACTGCAGCGTGCCGTCTTCAGCCACCACCGCCGAGGCTGTGCCACTCTGGGGCGGCAAAGCCGCGGTCTGCAGGACGCGCGCAGGATCCGAGTGGACCAGGATGCGGCCTGACTCGTCGACGATGAACGCTTCCCCTTCGGTGACCGCCTCCAATCGCTCGACGACCGGGAGGAACAGGGGGTTGCTGGCAATGTCCGTCCAGCCGGCCAGTGCACCGCCGGTGGGGGCGCCATTCGTAGACGCCAGTGGGACAAGGAACGCCAGCCGGGCGCCCGAGCTTCCGGGCTCCGCGGCCACCACA
>JAPLGR010000033.1 GCA_026390045.1 Chloroflexota bacterium
CCGTTGTTTGTGTTGTGCTGGCTGCTTTTCCCGGATGTCTGGTATGCCCGCTGGCTGGCGGCGCTGGTGCCGTTCGCCATTACCGTTCAGTTCGCCCTGATTGGGCTGGGGATTATGAAAGACGAAGCCTCGGTTAAAGCCATGTCACGCACCGGTGACCGGCGCGAGATTTTACGCGGTCCCCTCTTCTATGGCATCGTCTTCGTTGTCATGACGCTGGTCTACTGGAAGACTTCCCCTATTGGTATGCTGGCCCTGATGCTGATGTGCGGCGGCGACGGCCTGGCCGAGATCATGGGACGCGGCATCAAGTCCCCGAAACTACCGTGGAGCAAGGGCAAATCGGTGGCCGGGTCACTGGGGATGTTACTGGGCGGCTGGGTGCTGGCGGCTTTTATCCTGTTCATATTTGTATCCGCGGGTGTCTTCCCTGCGCCCTTTAGTGCCTATCTGCTCCCGATCACGTACATCAGCCTAGTCGGGATGCTGGTCGAGTCCTTGCCGATCAAGGATGTGGACAATATCACTGTTACACTGGTAGCAGTACTGCTGGGACATTTGTTGTTCAAGTAGATGGACTAAACAAGTCAGTGTTCGCGACACCCTCCCCGAATACCGGCCCGGTATCCTACCGGGAGGGGAGGCATATCGTCCCCGCAGTGTATCTCCATGGGGCGAGCCGCTATCAGCCACATCGACGCCTCATAGCGTCGATATGAGGCGTCGATGAAAGAGTCCTCCTGGAGGAATCAAATCGCCCTGCCGAGAATTCGGCAGGGCGATTGTATTTTGGTTAACAAAATGTGTCCGCTTGAGCATCATTATTTTCACTACTGTCCATGGATCATTGGTCCCTTATTGCATTGATAAAATCCGCCAGCAGACCATAAGCCGTAGTCTCCGGGCCGGGATTGCCTTCTACAATACTGAGACTGGATAATGTGTCGGTGTGGAATTCCACGATGGACGAGGAACCTTCCACGCTGTACAGCGGTGAGGACGGGGAAACCAATTCCGGGGCAACGCGGCTCTTGACAGTATTTCCATCTCTTTCAGCCGTGCAGACCAGCTTCCAGCGTTTGCCCCGCTCCTTGGCCTCCGCTACCATTTTTGGTGTAATACTGCGCACACCAGTGCGATCCACCTCCTGCGGCGTCAGCGGCAAGCCCATCAGCACCGTGACCAGCGTGGCCACCTTGATGGCCGCATCCCAGCCGTCCACGTCAATGGAGGGATCCGTCTCAGCCAGGCCGATCTGTTGGCAATATTTGACGGCATCCTCAAAGGATTCGCCATCCTCCATGCGGCCCAGGATGAGATTGGTGGTCGAGTTCAGGATGCCGCGCAAGGAGTTCAACTGCGTCGCGGGTAGGGCCGAGCGAAAGAGCGAAAAGATGGGCGCCCCATCCATAACGGTAGATTCGAAGTAAAACTTCCGACCTTTGGCTTGCGCAAGTTCGCTCAGTTCCCGGTAGGCATGAACAATCGCTCCCTTGTTGGCGGTGATGGCATGCATATTCCGGTCAAGGGCCGTCTGCAGGTGAGAGATTGCGGGTTCACCATTCTGGAGGTTGACCGGGGTGATCTCGATAAGTACGTCCGCCGGGACGGAATGAACGAAATCAAGCGAATCGGTCAGAGGGTACTTAGAAATCTCGTAAAGCGACTGTCCGCTCTCGACCAGCGCCAGAGCCTTTTCGATGTCGAGCCCATTCGGAGAGATGGCAAACCCGTGCCGCCTGGTGGCGATGCCGGTCACGGTGAAGTTGATTTCATATTTCTCTTTGAGTTCTGCCTCTTTGCGCTTCAGCAGACGGACCAGGGCGCGTCCAACATTGCCGAAACCGAGCAGGGCGAGACGGGATTGGGACATGAATAATCTCCTTAATCATTTAATGAAGGGCTATACCCTTGTCGCCCTTACAGAGGTGGATATGGAAATGCGCGGCGGTCTTCGGGTGGGGGTGGGAATACCGCGCTTGCCAGTAGCGCTTCGGTACGCATGTTCAGGGCGGCGAGTTCTTCCGGGGTCAGATGCTGCTGAAGGTCTGCAGGTAAGCTCAGGTGCAGCAGCCTCTGGAACGTTTTCAATGCAGAGATCAGTTCGGGAGGGATTTCCTCCCCGGCAAAGTCCCAGATCACTGTGCGCAGTTTGTCTTCTGCGTGGAAGCACAGGCCGTGGTCGATCAGGGTGAGCTTGCGAGTGCGCTTCTGAAGAAGGATGTGACCGCCCTTGCGGTCGGCATTGTTGACCAGCAGGTCGAACAGGGCGACGGGGCGCAAGCGCGCCCGGTCGGCGGGCTTGAAGGTGAAGTAGTGGAGGTTGGGGTTGTGTTCAATGTACTCCTGGAGCGAGCCGGGACCGAACGGTCCGTC
>JAPLGR010000395.1 GCA_026390045.1 Chloroflexota bacterium
TGGGGACGGACCTTCCTGCTGGGCTTCGGCTTCTTCTGCATCAGCATCATCCTGCCGCTCTTCAACAGCCTGATCCCGCCCATGCTGGAAGACCTGGGGCTCTCCGCCCTGGTCACCGGATTCATCCTGACCCGGGACAACATCATCAACATGTTATAGCCGACTGACCTAGAATGAACAGGCGGGATCGCTTTCCCCTGGCCGCCTCCACCCTCACCCCCAGCGCAGCGAAGTACTCCTTCTTCATCTCCGGGCTAGTCCAGAACTCCTTGCGTGTTGCCTCGATAGTCTCCAGCGATACGGCCGGCACGCCGAGCATCTGGGCCAACTCCCTCCGCTCACCCATCGTCAGTCGTTGCTTCCCGGCAACTGCTTTGTCGATCAGCTTGAACTGACTCAGCGACTCAAGTTCCAGTGGCAGCGTTTCCGCGCCTCGCTGTTTCTCCAGCGATGCGATCTGCAGGTCGAGTGCCGTGATCTTCCGATTCAGTTCATCACGACGACGAATGAACTCGGGCTTTGACATGCCGATGTCCGGGTCGAGGTAGGATGCGGTAAGCCTGTCCACCGTGCGGACATCCTTCGCCCTCGTCTTCAGCGCCGATGCGATCACGTCATCGACGTGGCCGAACCGCTTGCGATGTTCAGCCAATGCCCGCTCGTAGTAGACCTTCGCCTTCTCCGGGCTGGTGATAACCTCCATCACCGCCTCGAATACCTTGTCCTCGATGCTGCCGGGCACGGCATGATGGGCACAGCCTCCGTCCCGCGTCCGGTGCCGGTACTCGGCCCTGCCGTCCCGATTGTTGAACTGGCCGACATACGCCCGGCCACAATTGCCGCAGAAGATCCGACTCCGCAGCGAGTAGATGTGTTTGGTCGGCCGGTTGCGGACCGATGCGGCTGACACCGCCAAGCGATGCTGCACGGCGTACCAGTCAGCATCCTCGACCAGGCGAGGGCATGGGATCTCGACCCACTGCTCCCGGTCGGCGGGATGGATCGCGCCCTCGATGAGTTGCCGGCTGCCGAAGATGTACGTCCCACGATAGACCGGGTTCTTGAGGATGCGCCCGACCGTCTGAGACGCCCAGACGGTATTGCCGTGCTTGAGGGAGAACGGAGGTGGCACGCCGGCAGCCGTCAGCTCCCTGGCGATCTGGCGCAGGCTGGAACCTTTCAGGTAGGACTCGAAGATGCTGGCAGCGACGGGGGCTTTCTCCGGGTCGAGTGCCAGTTGCTTCTCGACCGTGGTGTAGCCGAAGGGAGGCGGCCCGGTGTGACGTTGCCGCTTCTCGGCAGACAGGCGCTTGCCCGCACGCACGGCAGCGCCCTTCCGGTCGTTCTCGTCGGCCGATGCGGTCGCCTGCCAATAGGTACTGACCTGATCCATGCGTTTGTTGCCGGATGGCGGCGACGTGGCGAACTCCATCCGGACCTTGTAGTCCTGGAATTGACGGCGCCAGACGACGAAGATGTCCGGATCGCCTCGGGTGATCCGGTCAACACGCCAGGCCAGCAGCACATTGAACTCGCCTGCCTTGGCTGCAGCGAGAGCATCCCTGAGCGCCGGCGTCTCGACGTGCCGGGCGCTGTAGTCCTCGGCATAGGCCGGGATGCCAGACGATGCCTTCTGACCCGTCTCGGGAT
>JAPLGR010000509.1 GCA_026390045.1 Chloroflexota bacterium
CGCGGCCTGTTGATTCTGAGGGCGCGGCGGGATAGGTCTCGTCGGGGCAGGGCGTGAGGCTGGGAGGCTTGCAGATGGGCTCTAAGGTCTCGGAAACGAATACGCATGGGGGGGGTCGACAGTTTCCGGACTTTGATGCCGCTTGGCAGGCCGCGCTGATTCTCACGATCCTGGTGCTCTTCTGGGGACTGGCATCCGTGTCTGCAAGGACCGCTAGGCCTGATCCGGTGGCTAGGGGCGTCGGCGCCGTCATCCTGATGCTGTTGTGGATGCCGGCCGTTATCATCACGATCAGGGAGCTTCGAGACCACACCGTCAGCCTTCGGGCCCTCCTTCGCGAAAACCCTCAGCTGTGGATTGCAGCGCTCTACCTCGCTCTGGCCGCCCGCGACGTCAATCAGATCCCGATGTGTGACAATGGGGCTTACTTCAGAATGGTTCTGGAAGCCGTTCAGCTGTTCGACTTCGTCCCTGGCGACAGCCTGAGGGCGATGGCGCTCGCCGGCCACCCTGCCCAGGCCTATGCCGCCTACATGATGCTTGGGCAGTTCTTGGGCTTCGGGAACTTCGCCATAGCCAATCTCCAGATGTACCTCCTGCACGTTGTTGAGATCTGTTGCTTCTGGGGGATCGTCGGTAAGCTCTTCCCGGGGCGCGACCGCAGGTGGGAGAGGTTGCTGGCCACTGCACTGTTCGCCTTCACCCCCCTGGTGTACGGGCTATCCTTGACGATCTCGCCCGACTTCGCTGTCCTTACGTTCTTCTGCCTTGTGCTCTGGGCGGTCCTGCGCAAGCACGGAACCCTAGCGGTGGCGTCCGGGGTCATGTTGTGCTTCTCCAAGGAGTTCGGAGCCCTCCTGTATGCAGGCCTTGTCCTTGGCATCTTCGGCGTGCTTGTGCCCTACGACGCCTGCCGAGGCCTCGCTCCCCGGCGCCGATCGCTCGCGATGGAGTGGAAGACGCATCTGCCTCTCCTTCTGCCGCTGGTCCTCTATGCCCTCTATCTTGCACTGGGAGGAAGTCTCTGGAGACTCAGCTCCGCGCAGGATGCGGCCTCGGCACTGCTGCACCCGCTTGATCCATGGATTCTCTGGGACAAGACAATCCAGCTGTTCCTGGCGAACTTCAACTGGTCGGTATGGGGGTTGATCGGTGCATGCATTCCTCTCGCATTCATCTGGCGCCGCCGGAAGGAGTCCCAGCCGCCTGCACCCTCCGGGCCCGGAGTCTGGTTTGTTGTGCTGGGCGTCGCCATGGTCCCGTTCCTGCTGCTGAACTACCTGCTTGTGACGTGGAGCAACGCACGCTATGTGCTGCCGGTCTGTCCGGTGGCGATTCTCCTTCTGGTCAGGGCACTGGAGAGCTGGGTGCGGCCGATCCAGGTGAGGGCAGGAGCGCTTGCCATCTTGCTGGCGCTGTTTGGGGCATCGTGTTTTCGGACACTTGACCCGGTTCTCTTCCGGGCATTCTCGACCTTCACGTTCGGCGAGCACCGAATGAGCTTCTACAACTCGATGCCCACGATCTGTGATCTGACCTTCTACAACCGCGAGTACGTCTACTACAACCGCCTGTTTGACCGCTTCCTTAGTGAGGTGGGCTATGATCCCGAGGTGGACGAGTTTGTATTCTTCACGGGCGGTGTCTGGGCGGAGCTGGCCAATCACAACTTCGAGTACCTGTGGACCGGAGGCCGGCTCCTGGGGCCAATGTATGTTGAGACCGGAACGCTGAAACGGTCTTTCCTTCCCACCGGGAACTCGCTGTTGCGTTCAACGATCTATGTTTCCGGCGAGACGAATCCATCGTCCCTCCCCGGCCATGCATACTTGATTGAGCCCTTCTGGATGAGTGAGCAGCGCGCGATCTCGGCCACCGAGATGAACACCTTCTATCGTGTCGTTCGGGTGATCCGTGTCGAGGAGGACGGTTACTCCCTCGTCGGCTACGAGTTGGCACGGAGGGACTGATAGTGCCGACCGATGCCGCCGAGGGCTGCCAAGCAGCCGTCGGTGTGGGGTCAGCCCCCGAGATCTGGGACAAGTCCGGCCTCGGTTCCGGAGGGGACGGTCAGGAGGCTCCACAAGAGGAGCGCCTGCGTGCCGATGATGAAGGGGTACTTGTTCCCAAGAACCGAGGGAAGCATGACATAGGACACGGACAGGAAGACCAGCAGGACGCATGCGACCGCGATCTGGGCCAGAGGTAATCTCTGGCCGGACACAACATAGTGTTCGAGGAGGAACACGAGCAGCATGGCGAAAGGAGCGCTGAGTAGAACAAGCTTGTAGTCGTGGCTCGTACTTGGGATCAGGTTCATCAGGGGAACAGACGAGGCAAAGAGCCACACAGCGCCAAACTCGGAGTACTTCCTCCGCAGCAGCACCCAAACTGTGGCCAGCCAGATCATCAGCGGAAGGCCATATAGGATGACGCTTGGGATCGCCGGCCCTCCTCGCTCGCCAATGAACCCATTCAACATCTGGGCAAACGAGGCGGCAGAGTGATTGCCAACCCAGACGCCCGGGGAGGCTGCCACCCCCGACAGCGTCTCTATGAAATGCTGGGCAGGGCCCGGACCAAGACAGAGCAGGAACGCCGCGTTGATGACGACGATCGGCACCAGGCTCTTTCGTCCATGCCTCCAAAGTAGCAAGAGGAACAGCACCGCCGGGTAGACCTTCAAGTGCGCCGCAGCCGAGAAGCAGAGGACCTGCAGCCACAAGCCCCTCGGCTTCCGGATAAGGATCCACAGGCCGGCCAGGGAGAAGGCCAGGGGATAGATGTCGATGTTCCCTCGTTCCACGTTGAACAGGAATCCGTAGCTGCTGATGGTCAGGAAAGTCAGGGAGAGGAACAGGGGAATCGAGACGCCTGAGTCGGTGGTCCCTCGGGAGGACTCGCTGTTGGGAAGCGCGGACTCGGCGATCCTGATCGAACACCCGACGGAGGCGATGGTTAGGAGAACGAGCAACAATACGTGCGCGGAGTAGGCCGGGTCAGCATCGAGGATCTGATACGGCAAGAACAAGAGTGCGCTGAATGGTGGGTACCAAAGTCCAGAGCCGACGTATGGATCCTTGCCCATTGCCAAGAGGGATCCGGGAAAGTACACGCCAGGCCGGAAGTCCGCACCCACGGGGCTCATCATGGGAAACAAGTAGACCTGGTTCCAGCCTTGAGTGAGATCGCGGACGTGTGGGAAGACCTGGTTTGCATACCAGACGACAAGCGCTGACGCTGCAACGAAAGCAAGCGCCAGAACCAGCCGTTGACGGGCGGATGCAGGCATGCTCACCAACCTTGGCATTCGACAGGATCGTTCGGAGAGCAATTGTACTTCCGGCCCACAAAGGGAGGTTTCATCAAGGCATGGACTCCTGCCCACGGCCAGGAGGACGTCAGCGCAGGTCAATCCGGGGGCCCGTATTGGTCGGATCCGGTCCCACCGCGCCCCTGGGAACCCCTCCGACCGAAGTCATGCTCCACCTGCGTGTCGCGCTCTGGGCTCGGGAATCCGTGGAATGTCGTGTTCCCGCGCCTCGTGCCCGCATCGCGCCGGCAAGCCGCGACTTCTTCCCGATGGTAGAATGCGCGCACCTTCGTCAAGGCACCGTTTGGGAGAGGGGTAACGTTTGACTGGCCGTGATCCAGTCCGGCATGCTAGTGCAAGTCCAGGCAGTGATCATGAGGATGAGTGTGCCATGGTTGCTGTCCTGAAGACCTTCTCAAGCCCCTCGTTTGGCCCTCCGTCAGGAATCCCTGCCCGCCCCCGATTCTCAGTCGTGACTCCTTCTTTCAATCACGCGCGCTTCATCCGCAGGACCATCGACAGTGTCCTGAGTCAGCGGGGTGACTTTGACCTCGAGTATCTTGTGGTGGATGGTGGAAGCACGGACGGGACGCTGGCGATCCTTCAGGACTACGAGGGCAAGCTTCAGTGGGTGAGTGAAGCGGATCAAGGCCAGGCCGATGCGATCAACAAGGGGCTTCAGCGCTGTACCGGTGACATCGTTGGGTGGCTCAACAGCGACGATCTTCTCCTGCCAGGTGCGCTGGAGAGGATTGCCAGAACGCTTCGCGAGAACCCGGGGGTGGAGTGGGTTCACGGACGCTGCCACATCATCGATGAGAACGACCGGCACATCCGACGCCCGATCGAGCTCTACAAGCATCTGCGCTCTCGCTGCTACTCGTTTGGGGCACTTCTAGGTGGGAAT
>JAPLGR010000195.1 GCA_026390045.1 Chloroflexota bacterium
GCTCATGGACCTCGTCACCAGAACGCAGGATCTTCGCGCTGTCGAGAGCCTGCTGCTGCCGGTGGGTGTCGACCGGAGCATGCTCGACCTGTGGCTGATCGGCAATGCCGGTTACTGGGGTCCGCCGGGCACGCTGCCCCCACCCGGCGCCGACGGTCACGCGCCGTTGCTAGCCCCAACGGCGCGCGTGGCATTGCTTCGTCCAGCACTACGGACCGGCGCGCCCATGCAGGGCAAGCCCATGCCCTGGCCCAGCGCCGAGGCGTCCTCCGCCGTCCTCGCCGCGCGACTCGCGCCCTAACTCACCACATGTACCATCTGCCGCGCGTTCCAGGACAGGTCGTCCCGGCAGCGGGAAAGGCCAGGGTCCCCAGAGGCGCGGCGCTCCCGGTCGTATTCAGGGAACCGCCAACCTCAGAAGTTGACAAACCGGCAGGCGATGCTAGAATTCCACTATCCCGCCTGTCACTACGGGGGCAGGCCGCGAGACCGTACTCGCAAGAGTGCGGTCTCTGCTTGCTGGGAGGGGACGATGCCACCCAGAACCCACGTTTACATCGACGGCTTCAACCTCTACTACGGGGCTGTCAGGGACACAACGCTGAAGTGGTTGGATGTCCGGAAGCTCTGCGAACTACTGCTCCCAGACCACCAGATCGACCGCATCAAGTACTTCACCGCCAGGGTCAGTGCCCGAAGAGACGACCCCGACAAGCCAACCAGACAACAAATCTACCTGAGAGCGCTTCGCACGCTCCCAGACTTGGACATCATCTACGGGAGTTTCCTGTCGCATGATGTGACTCCACTGCAAAAACGAGTGGACAAAACTCGTCCAAGTTGAACCCTCCTCAAAAGGTGGGATTCTTAATACAATCAGACCCGTCCCCTACCTCGAGGTCTGAACGATGTTCAAGAAGAACAGTCGTCACCTGCAAATCCCGCTCACCAGCCACGTGAGTTGCCCGAGAAGCTGCGCAAACGTCTGGAGACCTCCTGGGCAGGCGTCTACTATCGGGAGTTCTTCAGTCGCCTGAGCGAAGCGCCGTTTGGGGTGTTGTATGCGGATTGCCCGTCGCGGCCGAATGTACCGGTGAACGTACTGGTTGGGCTGGAGTATCTGAAAGCAGGCCATGGGTGGACGGACGAAGAGATGTATGACGCCTTCTGCTACGACGTGCAGGTGCGCTATGCGCTGGGTTATCGCCAGTTGGGAGAAGGCGACTTCGACCTGCGCACGCTGTACTACTTCCGCGAACGCTTGAGCCGACACATGCAGGAAACGGGCAGCAATCTGTTGGATCAGGCCTTTGAGCAGGTGACCGATGCCCAGATAGCGGCCTTTCGGCTCAAAACGGGCAAACAGCGGATGGACAGCACGCAAGTGGCGAGCAATATCCGGCGAATGGGGCGGGTGCAGTTGCTGGTGGAAGTGTTGCAGCTGGTGCAGCGCATGTTGAGCGAAGCAGACCAGGGGCGTTATGCGGAAGCGTTTGCGCCGTATCTCAAAGGGCACGCCGGACAGTACGTGTACCGGATGAAGGGCGAAGAAACGGGGGCGCACTTGCAGCGGATCGGCGAGTTCATGCAGCACCTGTTGGTCGAGTTGAAGCCAGCCTATGCTGCCGAGCCGGTCTACCAGGTTTTGGAGCGGGTGTTTGGCGAACACTTCCAGGTGGAGCAGGCTGCGGTGGTGACCAAGCCCAATGAAGCCTTGAGCGCTGCCAGCCTGCAATCGCCAGATGATCTGGAAGCCACCTACCGCGAGAAACGCAGCCAGGGCTACCGGGGCTACGTGGTCAACGTGAGCGAGACCTGCGACCCAGAGAACCCACTGCAACTGATCACCAAAGTGCAGACTGCCTCCAACAACATCGATGACAGCCAGTTGCTGGCTGAAGCGCTGCCCAACTTGAGGGAGCGCACTGAGTTGGAGACGATCTATACCGATGGCGGACATGGCGGTCCCGCAGCGGATACGGTTCTCCAAGAGCAGCAGGCGCAGGTTGAACATATCCAAACCGCTATCCGCGGGCGCAGTCCCAATCCCGACAAACTCCATCTGGCCGATTTCACGATCAAACTCAACCAGGATGGCAAACCGGTGAAAGTCACCTGCCCCCCGGGACAGACCGTCGCCGTGCAAACCGGTAACCAGCAGAAAGCCTTCGTCTCCCACTTCGAGGCCGAAGTCTGCCAGACCTGTCCGCTACTGGAACAATGTCCTGCCCGGCCAGGCAAACGCGACCCACGGCATCATCTGCGTTTCACCCAGGCCGAAGCGCTGGCTGCGGAACGACGCCGACGCAGTCATGAGCAGCAGCAAGAAGGACGCAACTTACGAGCGGCTGTCGAAGCCACTGTGCGCAGCCTCAAGCATCCATTCCCGGCTGGCAAGTTGCCGGTGCGAGGCAAGTTCCGGGTTGCCTGTTTGCTGATCGGTTCCGCCGCCGTAGCCAACATACGGCGCATCGAACGCTACCTGGAAGGCACCACGAAGGCGGAAAAACGGCAACATACCGCCCCTGGGCAGGGAGAAAACGCCCCAGAACAACCGGGGGGCTCTATTCTTGCCTCCGCAAAGACCGCCCTGGCGGCTCTCCTCGGTTGGTTGCAGCCGCAAAAACTATCGCTGAGTTGGTAAAGTGCAAGTTATTGCAGTGGAGTCATGATGTACTTATGCTGTTGGCCGAGCCGCCCCCCGGAGGGCCACGGTTTGCCAGGGTGACCAAGACTGAAGAGAAGAGCTCCGATGTGAATATCGCCGCTCATCTCATCCATGACGCGCACAAAGGGTTCTTCGACGTAGCAGTCCTAGTCACAAACGATTCGGACCTGATGGAGCCGATCAAGATCGTGCGCCGCGAGGTTGGCCTCCAGGTAGGGATCCTGAATCCCCACGAGCAGACGCCGAGCCAGATGCTCCTCAAACACGCTTCTTTCATGAAGCAGATCAGGCACGGCGTCCTCGCTGCCAGCCAGTTTCCCCACGTCCTCAAGGACGAGAAGGGCGTCTTCCACAAGCCCAAGGCGTGGTCCTAGGCGCAGCCAACTGGCCCGATATCCAAGGCAACCCCATGTCTGCCCCGGCCCCTGGCGGCCCCGCCATCCATGGCCTCTGGCGCACACATCGCACCGGGGAAGACCCACCTGCAGGGGGTGGGGTGTTTGACGCCCATCAGGCTTACGTGGTATCATCGACCACTAGCCCGCCCAGGTCCGCATTGGACCCTCAGACGGGCGCCGGACAGGAGGAGCAAGACATCAGCGCCTCAGACCTACGCGTCAACGAAGACATACGGGTCCGTGAAGTACGCCTGATCGGGCCCGACGGCCAGAACCTGGGCGTCGTGTCGACCCGGGAAGCGCTGCAAATCGCGCGGCAGGCTGGCCTCGACCTGGTAGAAGTCGCCCCGAACGTCGAACCTCCGGTGTGCCGGGTCCTCGACTACGGGAAGTTCCTCTACGAGAAGGCCAAGAAGGAACGCGAGGCGCGCAAGGCGCAAACCAAGATTGAGATCAAGGAAATCCGGCTGCGCCCCAAGACCTCCGACCATCATCGTTCGTTCAAGATCCGTGACGCGCGGCGGTGGCTGACGGAGGGCAAGAAGGTCCGGGTGCGCATTCGCTTCCGGGGCCGCGAGATCACCTACCCGGAGATCGCCCTGGAGGATCTGCGGGCGGTCGCCGCCGATCTGGCCGACGTGGCGAGCATCGAGCAGGCACCCATGATGGAAGGGCGGACCATGCTGATGACGCTGGCGCCGGGGAAGCCCGCCAAGGCAGCTTCCTGAGCCGGACCTAGGCTAGTGCTTGAGACCATCCGCGGACGCACGGGGGTCCGCGGTGTTGTCTGCCGCTGGGAGGCGGTGAAACTCAGAGAAGGAGAAGGACCGTGCCTCGCAAGTCAACCAAGACAGGAAAGTACAAGCTCAAGACGCACAAGGCGACGTCCAAGCGGTTCCGGGTCACTGGATCCGGCAAGCTTGTTCGCACCAAAGGCGGCAAGAGCCATTTCCGCCGCCGCCGCTCGGAACGATCCAAGGCCCTGCTCAGCAAAATGGTCGAGGTCAAGGGCCCCGGCACAAAGAAACGCGTGCGCCGCCTGGCCCCGTATCTCCACCTGTACAAGGCCAACCCGAGCGCCGACAAGGGCGGCAAGTCGAAGTAATCCGTTCCAGGCTGGCGGCCGTTGGGTGCATGCAACGGGCGTCCTGTGAGGCGCCGGCGCTCAGGGGACCGCAGGAGAGTGAACCATGGCACGTGTGAAAGCCGCAATGGTCAGCCGTCATCGGCATAAGAAGGTTCTGCGTCAGACGAGCGGGATGTACGGCTCACGTCACCTGCTCTTCCGCCGCGCCAACGAGGCGCTGATGAAGAGCCTGTGGTATGCCTACCGGGACCGGCGCACGCGCAAGCGCGACCTGCGTCGGCTCTGGATCGCCCGCATCAACGCCGGCGCCCGACTGCACGGCACGTCCTACAGCCGGCTCATGCATGGCCTGAAGGCGGCCAACATCGACCTCAACCGCAAGATGCTGGCCGACCTGGCTGTGCGCGACCCCGGCGCCTTCGCCGCCATCGTTGCTGCCTCTCACAGTTAGGCAACCCATTCCCGCCTCCAGCAAAATGGGCTCCCGATGGGGAGCCCGTTGCGTTTCGGCAGTGTGGCGGAGGCCGCGGTGCTACAATCGCTCCCGTCCCTGACAAGTGGATTGCATGCCTCACGTCGTCGCCGAGCATCGTCTGCCAACCGGTCA
>JAPLGR010000343.1 GCA_026390045.1 Chloroflexota bacterium
CGTCACAATCCCGTTTACGTAGGTGGGCATGACCCCGGTGATTGGCCACCCGGCCTGATACTCAGCCAGGAAGTCCAAGTTCTTGGGGATGAAGAAGTAGTAGGGCGTTTCCGGTCGTATCGAGGACCACTCCATCTGGCCAACAGCCGAGCTCCCGAGCAATGCGTACTTGTCCTCCCGCGGGCCCCACAGATGCGCGTAGCGAAATCCGCGTGATCCACCTGGACGCTTTGTGTCAATAGTAATCGCCACTCCTTGCTGGATGTCGAACACGTTCTCGTCTGAAATGCCCGTCGGTACGAGGTCGGACTTCTTAGTGCTGCCGTGCAAGTCGCAGATGTGGCCACTCGAGAACGTCTCCAGGAGGCTCTGTCTCATGCCGCGAAAGGTGGGGTTATCCAGGAAGGCGTGATTGGTAATCACCCCAAGCACCCCCGCTCCAGTCTCCTGCAACGCCAACTGCGAAATGCGGAAGAACTTGACATAGTCGTCTTGCAGCCAGTGCTTGCGCTCGTTCAAGGGCCGTCCATCGACCATCTTGAATGCGTCCACCAATGCCTGAGCGTATTCGGTCATGTTCGAAGACACGCCGGAGTAAGGCGGATTCCCAATCACGACCGTGAACCGCTTCTGGCGCTTGACCTGATTGACCGCTTGCGCCTCATGTGCGAGGGCGGGAAGGAATCCTTCGAGCTTAAGCTGCGCCATGTCACTCGCGGGTTCCAGCGTGTTGGTTAGGTAGATGCGCGCCCGCTCGTCGCTGCCGAAGCGGTAGCCCGTCTCATCGAGCTTGAGCCCGACCTTGAGGTGCGCGATGGCGTAGGGCGCCATCAGCAGTTCGTAGCCGTGCAAGCGTGGCAGGAGGTGCTTCGGCACGTACTCGTTCCAGAGCGCCTCGATCTTCTTCTCGCCGTGGCCCTGCGCCTTCCACTTGGCGACCAGCGTCTTGTGGATCAGGTCGATGGCCTCGACCAGGAAGGTGGCGGTGCCGGTGGCAGGGTCGAGGATAAGTACGAAGGGATCGTCGGGCTTGGCGCCGTCGGGGATTCCTAGGCCCTTGTTGCGCTTGGCCATCTCGCCCCAAGTCGTGGTGTCGGCGAGGCCGTCCTCGAGGGCGAACTCGGTTTGCAGGAGTTCGTGGACGCTGCGGACGATGTAGGAGACGACGGGTTGCGGGGTGAAGAACACGCCACGCTGGATCTTCTTCTTCTTGTCGTAGGCGGCGAGGAAGTGCTCATAGAAGTGGATGATGGGGTCTTCGTTGCTGGTGCGGTTGCCGAAGTCAGACTTGACGGCTTCGGCGTTGGCGCGGTTGAGGAGTTCGACCACGTCCTGGATGCCGAGTTCGTCGAAGTCAAACATGCCTTTCTTCCGGCCGGCGACGACGAGGAACTCCCCAAGCAGTTCGCGCAGGAAGGGGTTGGTGGGCGGGACCATGTCCACGAGGTTCTGAACGGAAATGCCGGCGGGCCGGGAGAAGCGGGCGGTGAGCAGGCCGTAGGAGATGGTCTGGGC
>JAPLGR010000433.1 GCA_026390045.1 Chloroflexota bacterium
CAGCGGACGATGCAGCGCGTGCGGCGCGTGATGGAAGTGGAGCTGGCCTAGGAGGCCGGGATGGATCAAGCCTACATCTACGCCGGAGCGTTCGGCCTTCTGACGGGGATCGGCATCTTCCTGATCTTCGCCTCGCTGTCCGTCCCTCTGACGGCGGCCACGCGCAGGAGCATGGGTGAGTCGACCGGTCCCCGGCTGGGCGGCATGGCCGAGGGGAACATCACCCGGGCACTGATGGTCGACCTGAGCAAGCGCATCAAGCCCGAGGGTGGAGATCTGGAGGACCGGCTTCGTCGATCCGGCTGGTTCTACAAATCCGCCGCCGACTTCCACGCCAGGAGGATCCTGGCCAGCCTGGTGTTCGGGATGCTGGGGATCCTGATCTCGGTTGCAGCGATGGTCGCCCTCGGCATCCCGGTCCGAGTGCTGTTCGTCGCGGCGGCCGGGACGCTGATGGCCGTTCTGGGTTTCTTCTTCCCGGACCGCTCGCTGGACGGGGCGATCCGCAAGCGGCGTGAGGTGCTGAAGCGCGAGATGGGCTTCGGGCTGGAGAAGATCTCGCTGTTCCTGCAGTCGGGGTCCGACTTGCTCGAGGCGCTGGCGCAGACGTCCTCGCTGGGGTTGTTTGGCCGGGCGTGCAGCGTGATTGCGGCGCAGGCGGGCACGGGCAGGCCGATCAGCGAGGTGTGCAGCATGGTGCGCGAGGAGCTGCCGGTGACGCCAGAGTTCGACGAGTTCCTGCAGCTGGTGCAGACCAGCATCGCCAAGGGGCAGGAGATCATCGAGCCCTTCCGCCAGCGGGCGACGTCGATGAGGGAGATGCTGCGGCGGGCGATCATTGAGGAAGGCCAGCGGGCGTCGATTCGGGTGACGCTGATCACCTCGGTGTTCGTGCTGGCGGCGAGCATGATCGTGATCTTCATCCCGCTGCTGATGATCCTAGACCAGCAAGGGATCTTCTAGGCGCGAGAATGAGGGCTGAGGTGTGGGTGCTGACGGAGGAGCGGGCGTGCTGAGGCGTGAGTGGCGCCGGGCACTGGCGGTCGCGGGCCTGGCGGCGGCGAGCATAGGGATCATGGCGGCCAGCGGACCTGCGGCCCAAGCCGGCGAGATGGGGCCGCGGGATGTGGCCGTGATCTCGATCGAGAGCCTCCCGGCGTGGGCGTTTGAGGGGACAGCGCGATCGGTGGTCGCTGAAGGCGAGAGCGGCCTTGAAGTGCTGGCGGTGCTGCGCGACCCACGGGACGTGCCGCTGGACCGCTTCCTGTATGCCCTCACGGAAGATGGCCAGGCGCTGGTGCACCCCAGCGCGGATGCGATCCGCGAGAGCTTCGAGGGACGCGGACACTCAGCAGTGGCTGTGTATGTTCGGGTGACGGCGCCGACGGTGATCGCGGAGGATGGCGTCGAGTTCGATCCCTTCTATGTCGGTGCGCTCGACCTGGCGGCGCCGGACGAGTGGTTCCCACCTCCATGGGACATGATCGGCATCGTCGACACCGATCCGGACGCCTCAGTCCTGCCTTGCCTGGAGCCAATGACCATAGA
>JAPLGR010000261.1 GCA_026390045.1 Chloroflexota bacterium
GCCGCATCCGCGGCCTGGCCGGGGTCGTCGCGCCGACGGTGAACTCCTACAAACGCATTGTGCCGGGCTATGAAGCGCCGGTCTATGTGTGTTGGGCGCAAATCAATCGCTCGGCGATGATCCGCATCCCGCAGATGACGGCGGGCCGTGAGGCGTCGGTGCGGGCGGAGTTGCGTTGCCCTGACCCATCGTGCAATCCGTACCTGGCCTTCGCCGCGATCCTGGCTGCCGGCCTGGATGGGATCGAGAAGAAGACGGCGTGCCCGCCACCGGTCAACAACATCAACATCTATCAAATGGATGAGTCCGAGCTGGCGAAGCTCGGCGTCCGTCAGCTGCCCGGTTCGCTTCCCGAGGCGCTGACCGAGCTTGCTGCCGATCCTGTGCTGGTCGAGGCCCTGGGGGAGGAAGCGTTTGCCGCCTTCCGCCGTGCCAAGCAAGCCGAGTGGGACAGCTACCGGATCCGGGTGATGGATTGGGAGTTGGAGAACTACCTGGAGACGGCGTAGGGCGTCGCAACCGAAAGGCCACCAGGACGCAGAACTCGGCGCACGCCCATGAGGGCGTGCGCCGTCATTCGCCTGGGCCCTCTGCCTCGCGCCGAGTCCGGACGGCGTTCCAGGTACGGCAGAAGGAACACACATCGACGGATGTTGTCGGCTGGCCGCAGGCGGGGCATGGGTGCATCTCAGATGCAGCGATGGAGGAGGGAGCCGCGAGGAAGCCGCCTAAGCGCGCCTGCAGGAACGACAGGTAGAACGCAAGCTTGATGCCGGGACGCTCCGTCTCCATGCGGCTCAGGACGTCCTTGTAGAAGATGGATGTGGCCCCGTCGGCAAGCGGGCACTCCTCGTAGACATAGTCGATGCCGCGCAGCAGCGCGTACGCGGCAGTCTCGCGCTCGTACAGTCGGCAGAAGGGCTTGACCTTCCGCACGAAGCCCGTCTCTGCGTCGAGCACGGGTCCCTGGCGCGCCAGGTATCCGGTCGCCCAGGTCAGTGTGTTGCCGAACAGCACGGCCGCCTCATCATCAAGGTTATGGCCCGTCGCCAGGACGTCGTAGCCCAGGTCGCGCGCCATCCGATTCATGATGTGCCTCTTCGTCATCCCGCAGACCGAGCATGGCTTCTGGGCGCCGCGGTGGGTGAGGCGGGCGGCGGTTGGAATGGAGGCGCCCAGGGTCGCCGGGACGTCCACGATGAGCAGCTTGAGCATGTGCGACTCGGCGAAGGCCGCGGCCTTCTGACGTGACACAGTCGAATAGCCTGTCCCGTGGTCGATCCCAAGATCGATGTACAGGCCGTCGGCGCTGTAACCGAGCCTGCTCAGGATGTCCCACAGGCTGAGCGAGTCCTTGCCTCCGGACACGGCAACAAGGATGCGCTCCTCGGGCAGGAACATCCTGTACTTCTGGATGAACCGTTGGGTCTGGTCGGGGAGCCACTCGAGGAAGTGCTCAGCGCAGAGCGCCAGACGGTGTTGGCGCATATTGAGGGCGGCCTTCGCGCCGCATTTGCGGCACTTCATATGGCAGACCCGTGCGGCGATCCTGCGCTAGGGGATCGGCCGCCGGAGATGACGGCGATCAGGCGGATGCGGTCGCCGTCGCGAATCAACTCGTCGTCCGTGAGCAGCTCGCCGTCGCGCGTCGGGAGGACCGTGTCGGGATTGACGCCGATCTTCTCCAGCGCGTGACGGATGGTCATGCCGGATGGGATCGGATAGGTCTTGTCGCGCAGGATCATCTCTGCGGGCATGTGCGATACCTTGGGCGCCGTCTAGCGGGGCGCAGCAGGCGCCTGGGCTTCCGACTCCGACTCGCGCTTGCGCATGGCGGAGAAGGCAGCGAGCGCCACCTCGATCATGGAGGCGTCGGGCTCGCGGGTGGTCAGGCCCTGGAGCGCGAGGTTCGGCGCGATGAGAGGGCGCATCCACGGCTTCGCGCTCCACCGCGCGGAGAACCGGATGTACTCGTAGGCGAGCATAGCCAGCAGAGGGATGGCCACGACGCGGCTTGCCATGCGCAGCCCGAAGGACATCGGCGGGAGCAGGCTGAAGAGAAGCACGGAGAGAACGACCAGTGTCAGCAGGAAGGATGTCCCGCAACGAGTGTGCTGGCGCGGTTGGAGGGAGACGGTCTTGACGTCGAGAGGGACGCCGGCCTCAAATGCATTGATCGTCTTGTGCTCGGCGCCGTGGTACGCGAAGACGCGCTGGATCTCCGCGATCCTCCCAACGGCCCACAGGTACCCCAGCAAGATGGCCAGGCGGATGACACCCTCGACCAGATGAGCCCAGCCGGCCGCCAGTCCAAGGAACCGCTCTGCGCCGGCCGCGGCCGCCGCCGGCAGCAAGAAGAAGAGCGCGATGCCGAAGGCAAAGGACACGACCATCGTCCCCGCCATCTGCACCGGCTGGATCGGAGTCTCCTCGCCGGCCTGGACGTTGGCCGAGAAGGCCAGCGCGCGCATCCCGAGGCCCAGTGAGTCCCAAAGGGAGAGTAGCCCGCGCAGGAATGGCAGGCGTCCGAGGGGCCCGCGATACGCAGCCGGGAGGTTCTGCTCATCGAGCACGATCTCCTGGTTGGGGCCGCGCACTGCGACGGCGCACGTGCGGGCGCCGCGCATCATCACGCCTTCCAGGACGGCTTGGCCGCCGTAGGTCGGGAGTCGTGTGCTCACGGGATCGTCTGACCTCAACCGCCCGCTGCAGCCATGTGGAGATACCGGATGAACACCTCGACGCCGCGCTGGAAGCTGGGCAGGTGAAGCTTCTCGTTGGGCGCGTGCAGGTTGTCATCCGGGAGCCCTTCCCAGGTGACCGTGGGCGGCATGTGCTTCTCGAGGTAGCGGCCGAGGCTGCGCAGGATCTGTTCTGGATCTTGGTCGGGAACGAGCCGCATGGAGAACTTGGCCATCGCCGTCGCAGGTAGGACAGTCTTGGAGCCTTCGCCAGTGAAACCGGAAAGCAATCCATTCACGTCGAGCGTGGGGCGTGCCGTGGACCGCTCGAGCGGCGTGTAGCCCATCTCCCCGCCGCCCAGGGCGGGGGCGCCGGTGTGCTCCAGCCACCAGTCGTCGCCGCGCAATGGGCGCTGGCCCTCTGCCCGCTCCTGCTTGGAGAGGGGTCTGACCTGGTCGTAGAACCCGGGCAGCGTGATGCGCCCTTGCGCGTCGTGCATGCCGGCGATCAGGCGGCACAGCACATTCGCCGGGTTCTCCACCGCGCCGCCGAACTCCCCGGAATGCAGATCTCCCGCAGGGCCGTGTACCCGGATCTCGAAGTACGTCATGCCGCGGAGCGTGTACGTGATCGAGGGGATGTCGGGCGCCTGGATGCCGCCATCCCCGTTCAGGCAGTAAGTGCAGGCAAGCATCTCCTTGTGCTGCTCGATGAATCCGCGCAGGCTTGGAGAGCCGATCTCCTCTTCTCCTTCGAGAAGTACCTTCAGGTTGACCGGGAACCCGCCGCTGTGCGCCAGTGACTCCAACGCCTCCAGGAACGCGACCATCTGGCCCTTCATGTCCGACGCGCCTCGGCCGAACATGTTGTCCCCGACGATGGTCGGCTCGAACGGCGGCGTCTTCCACAGGTTGAGTGGGTCGGGGGGCTGGACATCGTAGTGCCCGTAGTAGAGCAGGGTCGGCTGGTTCTTGCCGGCCTTCAGGCATTCGCCGCAGACCACTGGGTGCTTCGCGGTGGGGAGGATGGTAACCCGATCGAACCCAAGCCGGCGCAGGTGGTCGGCGAGCCATTCGGCCGTGCGCTGCATGTCGGCACGGTTCTCGGGCAGAGTCGAAATCGACGGGATTCGAACCAGCGTCTTCAGCTCCTCCAGAAAGGCGGGTGCGTTCTTCCGAGCGTAGGCGATGGCTTGTTCGGTCATCAGGGCCTCACAGTGCGTGGCGCTTGCTCAGCCGGCATGGCTGCGCTGAGAGCGGCGAAGGATACGTCGTAGCGGTGCTGCGTGCCGCGATGCCCGCCGTCGAACTCCTCGTACCGGTGGCGGATTCCGAGGCGGGTCAGTTCGCGCGCCATCACGCGGCATCCGAGGTGAATCGAGTACTCGTCGTGGTTCCCGCAATCCATGTAGAGCAGCCGGAGAGACCGGAGGCTCTCAGCCCTGTCGGTCAGGCGCTGGATGGGATCATGTGCCAGCCAGCGCCGCCAGACTCGCCGGCGCAGCTCGCCGGTGTGCGGATCGATGGGCCAGTCGAAGCCGAGAGGGTCGGCATGGTTCGGTGAGTAGGCGGCGGCCATGGCTGCGGCAGCCATCAGTTGGAGGAAGGGCTCACCCTTGGGCGCGAAGGCATACGGGTTGGCCAGCGCCGCGCCAACGTCGATCGCGGCAAGTGTATCTGGCAGCCGGCGCAGATCCTCGCTGTAGACCTTGTCGAAACCCTTGTCGCCGGAATGATCGGCCACCAACCCGAACACCTCGGGGTGGTCCATCGCCGCCGTCAACGCCCCGAATCCCCCGGATGACCCGCCGGCGATTCCCCGGTAGGCCCGGCTGGCGCGCGTCCGAAAGTGCCCGTCCACGCGGTGGACGACCTCGAGCAGGTACTGCTGATAGTGCCCGGTTCCGTCGGAGTCGATGTACTGCGAGCCCCCGTAACGGGTGAAGCAATCCGGCATCACCAGGACCATCGGCCGGCATTGCCCCGCCTCAATCAGGCGGTCCATCCGCTGCTGGATGTCCTCTTCCCAGGGGCGCTGGTTGAGGAACGTGCGGCCCGTGCCTGTGTATCCCGCAAGCAGGTAGACTGCCGGGTAGCGTTCCGTCGAGTCGTCGTAGCCGGGCGGGAGGTAGATCCAGGTTGTGCGGATCGCCGGGTCGCCCAGCCGGTTTCCCGTCAGGGCATTGCTTTCGAACTCGTCAGCGACGATGCGTGACTCAGCCATCAGAAACCCTTCCGTCACACTGGATTATAACCGTCGCCACCGCGCACCCATGGCCGGCTTCTCCTAGCTCGCGTTTCCCCCTCTTCCTGTGAGGCGAAGTAGTCCTATAATGACGAAACAGGTCCGGGTCCCAGGCCGCGGAGGCCGCGCTACGATCAGTGCGCGCCCGGTTGGGTTCATGAGACCGAGCGAGTGAGTCGGTGCGCGTTGATCTCGTGGAAAGGCCAGGCAAGCGGGGGATGCCCAGGCTCGATCCGTTCCTCAGGCACGCGATCACGCCGCCGGCCTTCGACCAGGCGAAGCTCCACCGCGAACGCCTGGTGGACGCTCTCCACGCCAACATCCCGAAGAAGCTGATCGTCATCGCCGCACCACCCGGATACGGCAAGACCACGCTCCTGGCCGATTTCCATCATCACACCGAGATCCCCACGTGTTGGGTGCGGCTGAGCGAGGCGGATGTCGATGTCATGCGCCTGGCCAGCCTGCTCCAACACTCGCTCGAGAGGCGGTTCCGCAGGCTGCGCGGTCGTCCCAATCTCGAGGCCCTGGGCTCCGCATCTCCCGCCGCGCTGGCCAGATCGTTCGCTTCGGCGATTGAGACCCACGTCAGCGAGGCCTTCGCCGTGCTGATGGACGATGTTCACCTCGTCAACACCTCCCGGCCGGTGCTCGAGTTCCTCGATGAGTTCCTCGCCTGCCAGCCAGGCCAGGTGACGTTGATCGCTGCCGGGCGCGAGGTCATTGACATCTCACTCGCCAGGCTGATGGCCGAGGGCAACCTGGCAGGGTTGGGTCCCCAGGACCTGGCACTGACTCCAACGGAACTGACGGAAGTCGCCCGCCTGCAGCTGGGGGTGAACCTCGATGCCGCAGGAGTCGATGCCCTGCTCGAAGAGACGCGCGGTTGGGTCACGGGCGTGCTGCTGTCGAGGACGCTCGGCAATGGCCTGCTGCGAGGCATACGCGACACCTCCACGCCACTTGTCTACGATTATCTTGCGGCGGTTGTCCTGAATCGCGAGCCGGATGATGTCCGCAACTTCCTGCTGGAGGCGGCGATCCTGCCCGTGATGACCGCCGAGGCTTGTGATACGGTGCTCGGCCGAAGCGACTCGGGCCGGTTGCTGGGGCGCCTGTCGCGGTCCGGGCTCTTCCTGCTCTCAGCGGGTGATGGCTCGGGGACCTACGAGTTCCACCCTCAGTTCCGCGAGTTCCTGCTTTCGACGATGGAGGCGCGGGATCGGCGCCGCCTGCGAGTTCTGCGCCAACGGGCTGCAGCATGGCTCGAAGGATCTGGACAGGTCGAGGCGGCTGTGCGGCTGTACTTTGAAGCGGGGAACCCTAAGAGAGCAGCAGCAGTGGCTGAGCGCTCCTCCTGGCCGATGCGGCGTGCGGGTCGCTTTGCCACCCTGGAGGAGGCGCTCGACTGTATGCTGGCCGACTGTGGGTTTGAGGGCCCGCCCGAGGCACAGTTGGAGCTCTTCACGGAGGCACGACCATGACTACCGAGACCATCGAGCGGGACTTCCGCGAGA
>JAPLGR010000382.1 GCA_026390045.1 Chloroflexota bacterium
AAAGTGTGGGTGACGGAGCAGTCCGCGGCGTGTGAGCGTTCGGACGACTGCCATGAGCCACGTCCCTGGCCCCCACTCGCGGAACTCCAGCGTCCAACCCCTGCGACAAGGCGACCCTCCCCCATATCAGTCGCTGCACGCGAGCAGAGACCGGCATCCGGAGGGCAGGGAAGACAGTCAGGCGCTGGAGGCGCAAGCCGGAAGAGATGGACTGTGTTCGGTTTCTCAACCGCAATGACCACCGCCAGAACTGCGCCGACGATGGCTTCCCAACGCTGTTCACCTTTGGAACAGGACCACACGTAACAATCGGTCAGCAACCGGCCAATCCTATGAGTCGGCGTCCTTCTGCACCCCCATCACGCCGCCGCACTAGAAGAAGCGACCCAGCAACGGAGCCGTCCTCCGAGGGAATCCGCGCGCAGAAACACACAGGGAGTGAGTTGAGTTTCCCTGTTTGCGATCGGGGGTCCGGCCGCCGGAAAGCTGCAATGAGACAGCGCTTGGGGCGGACGCGACAGTCTGGGAAGTGCGAACCGCCCGACGTGCGCCTTCTGCAGATGCTACGTCGCTGAATCACGCGTCGGAGAGGATCCGTAATCCTCGCGATCGACGGATTCCCTCGTAACTCTTGACAACCGCCTCTCATCTGTTGTACGCTGAGCATGCTTTCTCCGACTTCACAACTTGATCCGATATCTCCGCCCACAAGCGCGGCTTTGCCATCCAGCTTGTGGGCGGCTTCGCGTTTCGAGTTCATCTACAAAGGAGATGATCATGAACGCTTTGATGGAATCGCCCCCCGTGCTTCGCCCGTGGCAGTCCGCCAGGATGGAGGTCTGTGACACAACCCTTGACGCTCGCCATTGTCCGTTCTTGTCGAATACGTTGACATCCTCATCTCACAGTCCGTCCGTCTCCGGCATCTAGCTGCTTGCCGGCACTAATCCCCGCGCCGTCCTCCGGCCTCTCCCTCCTGCGAAACCCCCGGTTAGCTCCGCCGATCTCCCGGTGGGGCATGGCCTGTATCCCCCCTGTCCGCCGCGGATTCCGCCTGCGGACAGGGAGCCGGAACAGGATCTTCATACCGGAGGCGTCGATGTCCTCGCCATGGCTGCTGTTCATCGTGTTCGTCTTAGGAATCGCGATGCTCGTCTGGCCGATCTGGGTCCGCACTCCCTGGTAGCCACTGGCGAGTAGCCGCGAGTTCTCCCAGTCTGGTTCCCCTTACCCAAGAACCGAATACCGATCGCGACAGCCGGGCTCCAGCCCGGCGCTTCGCGTTTGGACAGAACAAAGGAGGTTCCCCATGTCTGCGTTCTTGCTCGCCGTGGTGTTACTGACAGGCCTCTTCCTGGCGGCCAGTGCACCGTCGCTTCTCGCCTTGTACCGGTGGTGGTTCGGCGGCGGGAAGCTGCTGAACGACCGCCTGGGCCATCCGTCGGCGCCGCCATCCCGCAGGCGCCGCTAGACCCCGCTTCTTGCCCAACCCACAGGTGACCAAGATGAACACCCAACATGAGCGCCAACCCGCCGTCGCTTCGCTGGCCGACCTGGACATTGTCTGCCGGCCGCTATGCGAACGGATCGCCGCAGCTGCTTCCAGAGGCACCCGGACCATCCGCGAGACCTACATCCACCGCCACTCACACTCCCACGCCGAATACGCAGCCGCATGCGAGTTGGCGGAGAGCTACGGCCTTGCCGTTCACTAGCTCGCGCCAACACAGGCAGTCTGTCGATGCCCGCCTCCGGGCATGCCGTGCATGTCGTGTATCCCTTTCCCGTCTGATCCGCTTCAGGCGGGAAGGGTAGGGCGGAGGGAAGGAGGTTTGAGCATGGATACTGCCCGTGCCTCACTCGAGATCCAGTGCCTCATCGCCGTCGGGTTCATCTTCGCAGTCCTGGTCATTGCGGCCGCCATCGATGTGTGGCATGGCGGGCCAAGTAGCGGTTGAACCAGCCGTCCCGGCGTGTGGCAACCCTTGGCAGGGCTGGCCTGCCAGCCCGCTGCCAACATGCCTCTCGTGACGGGCTCAAGGCGGCTAGAATCACCAGTGACCAAAGGATCATCCGCTCGTTTCCGGGCACGGAACTTAGCGGGTCCTGCACATGGAGAGAAGGGGATGAAGCCGCGCATCTTGACAGGCCGGGAAGCCGAGACGAGCGA
>JAPLGR010000342.1 GCA_026390045.1 Chloroflexota bacterium
GTTGTTCTTCATCGAGGCCAAGCTCAACGCGACCAATGCGACCGTAGCCCCGAGCTTAAGGGCGCAGAAAGAGTACCTGACCGGAGCCGACGCCTGGTTCCAGCGCGTGCTCAACGTCGACTGGGACACCGTCGCCGTGACCGGCAGGCGCTACGAGCTGATGCGCTTCTGGCTGCTCGGCACCTGGTTAGCCGCTGACCTCGGCCTCAAGTTCCGACTCGTCAGCCTCTTGACGGCGGGGCAGATCGCACGAAAGCCTCTCGACCCGTTCAGTGACTATGCCGTGCAGACCGACGCACGGCGCTTCGGCCTTCATTCATGGGAGCAGATCTGGCAGATCGTGTCCCGGACCGCCCAGAGAGACACCGGCTGGCGGCGCCTAGAGCGCTACTTCCTGACCAAGACCATCGGCTACGGCAGCAATCGGCTGCTGCGTCCGGCGTTCCAGCAGCCGGAGGGCACGACGTGAGCGACGAGCACCTCGAACTTGAGCTCAAGACGTGCCAAGGCGCGCTTTTCACGATCCACTACGCTGCCTACCTCGCCGAGTTCTTCTTTCGCGCCAACGCCAGCTCCGTGGGGCCGAACGCCTATGACGCTCACGTGGCACTGGGGCTCTGCCCCGATCACATCACCGACGAGGACGTCACCGCCGTGAACCAGACGATGGTGGCTCGCACGTCGCACAAGCACTGGACGACGCTGACGAAAGGGGATGCCGACGAAGCGTGGCTGACCGCCCTCGACCCCGGCTGGGACCTCTTCAGCATGCCGGAGAAGGAATGGCTTCAGCATGCCGTGCCCAAGCGCCTCAATGACGCTCTCGATGCCGTCATCGCGCCGTATCGCCGGCCCGCCGTGACCACCAAGGTGCTGCACATCAAGCGGCCCCGGCTGATCCCCGTCTGTGACAGCTCTGTGGCCCGCACCATGGGCGTTGAGCTCTTCGACAGCGCCGACCTTCTCAGTCTGATCATGCACCTGCGCGGGCAGGGCCAGGCGAACCTGGAGGCGCTGCGCGTGATCCAGGTGCGACTGAGCGAGATCGGCATCGACCGCACCCTTGTCCGCATCCTCGACGCGCTGCTTTGGATGCGCGGCAACGAACGCGGCGAGTACGCCATCTTCGAGCAGTGGATGCACGAGGTCTACGACTGATGTGGATCGCGGGTTTTGACCCCGGTGGCAAGAAGAAGTTCGGTTGGTGCATCGCCTGCGACGCGCCTGACCAACGCCTGGAGGTGACGGCGACCGGCTGGACGAGCCACGCTCGTGAAGCGATAGACCTGGCCCTCGCTGCTCTGCCTCACGGTGCTGCTCTGGCTGCCGCCGGCATCGACAGCCCGCTGTGCTGGAGCATGACGGGGAGCAGGCGCTCGGATCTGGCGGTACGGGGCCGCATCAAACAACTCGGCGCCCCCAGCCCGGGAGGGATAGCCCAGGAACCGAACTCGCTTCGCGGAGCCTGCCTCGTGCAAGGGATGCTGGCGGCGCCTCTGCTCAAGTCCGCTATGCCCGGCGTGCGGATCACGGAGTCCCATCCTAAGGCGCTACTCTGGCTGCTCGGACTTGCGACACGCGACGATCCGAAGAAGACCATCCGCCTCGCTGATCTCCGCGGACTTCTCGCCGGCGACGTTGAGGTGCAGACGGAGCACGAACGCGACGCCGTCCTCGGTGCCTTGACAGCACTCGCGATGCTCGAGGCTCGCGAAGGCTGGCACGATCTCGCGCGCGATGAAGGCGACGTCTTCTACCCTGTGGGCGATGTGGAGTACTGGATGCCGGAGGCGGCGACCGACCCGCACTGACCAGGGTCGAACGGGCTCCACAGCCTCGCCAGCCGCCGTCAGGGGGACCCCGATACCCCCTGAGTCCGTCGCGGGGGCACGTTGTGGGGGCCTGTGTGCTCGCCTGCAGCGCCGTGACTTCATCATGTAAGCCGGCGGCGGGTGTGTTTCGTGGCACGTCACCGAAGCCGCTGTCTCACGTACTTGCCCTCCTCAATCATGACGTCATGAAGGGGCTTCTCGGCCCCCACCCCCCCACAGAGGAGACGTCATGAACGAGGCCATCCTGCTCGGCACGCTTGAACGCATCGTCAGGGCGCTGGAGGCGCAGGTCGCGCTCCAGCGCCAGGCCCTGCTGCGCCTCGGCTGGCTGCCCGAGGATGCGCCCGATCGCGACGCCGAGGAGGCGGAGAGATGATCGCCCCCTGCTCGGTCAGCATCGCGACGCGCAGCAAGCGCTACGAGCTGCGCATCGAGATCAGGCCGGACCGCCACGGCCCC
>JAPLGR010000259.1 GCA_026390045.1 Chloroflexota bacterium
CGACCTTGCCGAGGCTCTCGGCAACACATCGTCCGGGGACTTGTCGGCCTCACTCGCGGCCTCGGGTCAGGTGTTCATGCAGCACGCACTCTGGCCGCTGGCTAGTGAGGCGTTTCGCCAGTTGGCCCTGCTCGACCCCGAGAACGCATCGGCTCACGCCTACTTCGGCCTAGCCCTGGACCAGCAGGGGCTTGACGGTCTCACAGAGCTCGAGACGGCTGCACGCCTGGACCCGGAATCCGCATTGGCGCAGTCGCTGCTCGGCTTGCACTGGCAGGTGCAGGGCCAGCCGCAGAAGGCGATCCCCTACCTTCTGCTTGCCGTCGAACTCGAACCGGAGAACAGCGCCTTCCGGGCATCCCTCGCGACGGCTCGAGCAGAGGTAGGGGATGTCCAGGCTGCCATCGCCGACTATCGCCAGGCCGCGGAGCTTCAGCCCACGAGCCCCACCTTCTGGAGACTGCTGGCGTCGTTCTCGATCGCGCAGGAGCTTCAACTCGCCGACACGGGCCTGCCTGCCGCGCGGAACGCGGTTGTCCTCGACTCTGAGGACCCTGCATCTCTGGACCTGGCGGGCTACGCCCACTTCCTGCTAGGGGACCCAGTCACCGCAGAACGATTGATGGTCCGCTCGATTGATCTCGATCCCGCGTCCGCCTCTGCCAGGCTGCACTACGGCTTGCTGCTCTCGAATGCAGGAAGGACAAGCGAGGCTCGCGCGCAGCTGATTGCAGCGGCGAGCATCGGCGGGACCTCTCCCACAGGGCAGCTGGCGCAACGGGCGCTGGCGCAGCTGGGCGACTGACGCGGCAGGCACATCTGCGTGCTAGAATGCCCGCCTCCATGCGCCCCTTGGTCTGCAGGCTCGCGTCCTTGTCTCTGTCCGCACTTTTGGCCGCATCCATTGGCGCGGGATGCGCTGCCCCAGTCACGCCGCTTCCATCAGGTGGCGTGCTGTTCCAGGACGACTTCTCTCGTTCCAGCAGCGGCTGGGAGATCCGGCACAGCACCGAGGCGATCTTCGAGTATCGGGACGGCGAGTACGCCATGCTCGTGCTTTCCCCCCACACCAGCAGCTGGAGCACGCCGGGGCTGAGCATCGGCGAGGTCCGCATTGAGGTCGATGCCCGGCAGATAGGCGGAAGCACTGACAACCTGTACGGGGTCATCTGCCGCTATCAGGATGACGACAACTTCGCCTTCCTTGTCGCTTCCAGCGATGGGTTTGCGGGGATTGGCGAGTATCGCGACGGCCAGAGGGGACTCCTGAGCGGCGATGCGATGCTTCCGCAAGACGCAGTCGCTCCTGGCGGCATCTCCAATCACCTGACAGCCGAGTGCCTAGCCGACACGCTGCGGCTGTACATCAATGGAACGCTTGCCGCCGAGGTCGCATCCGTCTCGCAGAACTCCGAGGGCGACATCGGCCTGATCGTTGGCTCCTATCTCGAGCCGGGCGTTGAGCTTGCCTTCGACAGTTTCTCCGCTCGCGTGCCCTAGATCGCAGCCTGGGACTGCTCTCGCCACCGCCGGCTGCGAGTTGAGGCACGCCCGGGACAGCGCCTGGGGTCTGCGTCCGCCCATGGTCGTACTCATCGGTCAGGCGATGATAGAATCGAATCTCGTGCCCCCAAGCCGGCGGGCGGGAGTCGACCGCCGGGGCTTGGGCGAGGAACGGAGAGGGATGCATGGTTTCCAGGGCTGACCTCGAGAATGATCTCAAGCAGGCGATCCGCAGCTCGGACGAGGTCCGCAAGCGCACACTGCGAATGGTCCTCTCATCCCTCAAGCTAGCCGAGGTCGAGAAGAGAGGCGCGCTGGACGACGCGGCGATCGCAGGTATCGTGCGCAAGGAGATCAAGATGCGGCAGGAAGCCATTGAGGAAGCACAGCGCGCCGGCCGTCAGGATCTGATCCAGGCTTCCCAGGCTGAAGTTGCCGTGCTGGAAGGCTACCTACCGAAGGCCATCGATCCAGCCGAGCTCGATGCGCTGGTCCGCCAGGCCATTGCCGAAGCTGGGGCAGTCGGCCCGCAGGACATGGGCAAGGTCATGAAGGTCCTGGTGCCGCGCGTTGAAGGCCGCGCCGATGGGAAGCAGCTTAGCTCCCTGGTGCGGGACCTGTTGAGCCGCGCCTGACATCCGATGGACGTACCTGGCTCACCCCGCCGCGGATGGCGTGAGCGACTGAGGGCGATCTGGCTGGCCGCCAGACTGTGGGTCATTCTCGTCGGGGGTGTGGTTGGCGGCGTGCTGGCTCTCTCCCTGCCCGTCGCGCCGCGCACGGCCTCCGCGCCGCTGGAGGTAGGAGAGGTCGCCACACAGGATGTCAGCGCACCCCACGCACAGTCCTTCACCAGCGACATCCTGACTGAGCAAGCCCGGCAGGACGCCGAGGCAGCGGTTCCCGACATCTACGATCCTCCGGACGCTTTGATCGCGCGTCAGCAGCTCGAGCGGCTGCGCAACCTTCTGGGTTTCATCGACGCGGTTCGTGGGGATCCGTTTGCCTCTCCCGATCAGCGCCTGGCCGATCTCTCAGGCCTCACGGATCTGCATCTGAACGCCACACAGGCAACGGCCTTGCTCGAGCTTCCCGAGGCTCGCTGGGAGGCGCTCAAACTCGAGGCGATGGCGGTGCTTGAGCAGGTCATGCAGGACGAGATCCGCGAGGATGGAACGGACGAAGCTCGCCGCTCGGTCCCGGCGCTGGTCAGCATTTCCTTCCCGGTGGATCAGGCGGCGCTGGTCACGGACATCGTCGACGCGTTCATCGTCCCGAACGCGTTGTACAACGATGCCGCCACCACGAGCGCCCGACAGCAGGCGCGCCAACAGGTCACTCCAGTGGTGCAGTCATTCGCCGAAGGCCAGACAATCATCGCCCGCGGTGACATCGCCACGCCACTCGTGGTCGAGGCTTTGGACGCCTTTGCGCTGCGGGAGCCGTCCGCCCCGTGGCGCGATGTGGCCGTGCACACTCTCATGGTCTCGACGCTGGCCATCACGCTTGCCCTCTACGGCTTGCGGGTCCACCCGCGCGAGATCCAGAGCGCCCGCTTCGCCGCCATCCTCGCTTTCGGCCTGGTGGCCCAGACGGTTGTGATGCAGGCGATGGTCCCGGGCCGCACGCTGCTCCCGTATCTGTTCCCGGCCGCAACGCTCACCATGCTGATGGCTGTCCTGTTCAGCCCCGGGATGGGGACCGTTGTTGCCATCGTCACCGCCGGCCTCGCGGGCTACCTGGCGCCCTACGGACTCGAGATGGCCATGTACACGCTGCTTGGCGGCGTCGTGGGAGCAGTGGTTATCGGGCGCGCCGAGCGGCTGAGTACCTTCATCTGGGCCGGCTTCGCTGCCGGACTGGCCTCTGCCGCCATGGTCGTCGTCTTCCGCTTCCCCGACCCGGCGACCGATGCCTACGGCAAGGCATCGCTCCTCGGCGCGGCGCTTGCCAGCGGCCTGCTCTCGGCGAGTCTGGGATTCGGATTGCTCGTCCTGATCGGCAACATATTCGGGATCACAACCAACCTGCAGCTGATCGAGCTGTCGCGCCCGGACCATCCACTGCTTCAGTTCATCCTGCGCAACGCTCCGGGGACCTACCAGCACAGCCTGCAGGTCGCCAACCTGGCCGAGCAGGCGGCGCGCGCCATTGGTGCCAACACGGCCCTCGTGCGCGTCGGCGCGCTGTACCACGATGCGGGGAAGGCCGTCCGTCCATCGTTCTTCATTGAGAATCAGCCGCCCGGCCAGAATGTCCACGAGCAGATGGACCCGCTGACCAGTGTCGGAGTCATTGTGGGACATGTGCGCGACGGGCTGGATTTGGCGCGCAAGTACCGGCTGCCGCGCCGAATCCAGTCGTTCATTCCTGAACACCACGGCACTCTTGAGGCGTCGTTCCAATACCAGAACGCCCTCGAGGCCGCAAACGGCGACGCCTCCAAGGTGGACCGGCGCGACTTCGCTTATCCGGGACCGCGGCCGCGCTCGCGCGAGACCGCCATCCTGATGCTGGCCGACGGACTGGAGGCGAAGGCCCGGGCGGAGAATCCGGAAGACGAGCAGGCGATTGAACGCCTGGCAGCCTGGATCATTGACGACCGCTTGGCCAAGGGGCAGCTTGACCGGACGGACTTGACGCTGCGCGACCTCGACACGATTCGCCGCTCGTTCGCCAGTGCCCTCAAGGGCATCTATCACCCGCGTATCCGCTACCCTGAGCCGGACGAACCCATACCCGGCGCTGAGTCGGGTGATCCCTCGCAGTCTCCCACCGAGCCCGCGCCGACTTCGCGCCCACGATGACGCACTACGTCCACCTCCAGGGCGTAACACGGCAGCACGCGCCTGCCCTCAAGCGCGCCATCCTCCACGCGCTGGCCCTGGCCAAAGCCGACCCGGGGAGCCTCACCCTTCGGGTGACGGACGAAGCCGAGCTGCGCCGCCTGAACGCGCAGTTTGCCGGCTCCGAAGGCGCCACAGATGTGTTGTCCTTCTCCGACGGCGACCCTGATGTCGAAGGCACTGGCGCGTACTTCGGCGACATTGTCATCGCCCTGCCCGTTGCCGAGGCCAACGCCAAGGCCGCCGGGCATGATCTGCAGGCCGAGCTTGTCCTTCTGGCAGTCCACGGCACGCTCCACCTGCTGGGTTACGATCACGCCGACGAACTGGCGCGAGGCGCCATGTGGCAGCGCCAGGACCAGATTCTGGGAGACATCGGCTGCTCGATACGCAGCCCGCAAGGTGAGGAATGAAACCACAGCGATCTCGGTCCCGAATCGCATCCTTCGGCCACGCGATGGCCGGCCTGGTCCATGTCCTGAGGACCCAACGCAATGCCTGGATCCACGCCGTGGCCAGCCTGGCGGTCGTGTTGCTGGCGCTCTGGCTCCAGCTGAGCCTGACACACTGGGCCCTGCTGTTCCTCGCCATGGCGATGGTGTGGATGGCCGAATTCATCAACAGCGCCCTCGAGGCGACAGTCGACCTGGCCAGCCCGGACATCCACCCTCTCGCCAAGGTCGGCAAAGATGTCGGAGCCGCCGCCGTGTTGATCGCGGCGGTCTCTGCCGCCGTTGTCGGATTCCTCATCCTTGGCCCGCCACTGGCACAACGCCTGTGGGGTGGATGAGAGCATCGGCCTGGTTTGCCGGGCTTGGGCATGTGTGCCATAATGAGTCCGCTACCTTGAACGGCAGCCCGGTACGGAGACCCTCTGCATGACGGCAAACCCCTCGATTCGGCAAGGCAGTCTCTTCCGCGCGGCGGCCAGTACCCTGGATCTCAACAACCCCGCCCAGGCGCTGAACGGTCTCCTGCGGCTGGCTTCTCAGCTGTTGTCGGCGCCGCGGGCGGCACTGTACGAGTACGACGAGAGCGAGAACTCCTTCAGCCCTCGCTTCTCCCTAGGCCTGGCGCTGTCCGACTTGGGTCGGCTGTCTCCGGCGACTGAGCACCCCGTGCTGCGCACGGCGCTGACCGGCCGGCAGGCGGCCATCGCGAGCGGTGCACGCGAGTCGCTGGGACTACCTCTTGCCCCGGGCAACATCGTGTGCGCCCCCTGCCTCACCAGCGGTCAGACGATCGGGTTGCTGTTTGTCGCCAACGATGCCGCGACGGGGTTTGATGCCGAGGCCGCGGCAACAGCGGAGATCATCGCTTCACGCGCGGCCGAGGTATTGGCCTTCGCGCGTCAATCGGCCGGGCAGAGCTACTTGTTTCACAAGCTCAGTCTGCTCTACCAGGCGACGCATGCCATCACCGGCACACGGGACCCTCAGGAGGCCGTACGTCAGACGGCCGCCCATCTGCTCAAGGCCACCTCAGCCGATTCCTGCGAGGTTCTGGTCTTCGGCGAAGGCACGGGCATGACGACGCGCTTCCGGCCCCAGCTGGGCAAGTCGGTCCAGCATACGGTCGTGTCGATGGTGACCGAAGCCATGCCCGAGTATCCTGTCCACAAGCAGGTCCTTCGGGACCTCAAGCCGGCCACGCTCAGCCTGGTTCCCCCTCAGGGCTCACCACGCGACATGAACATGCTACAGGAGGAAGGCCTAGCGGCGGCCTGCATCCTGCCTCTGGCCACGCAGAACCAGGCCCTGGGTTTGGTGCGCCTCCTCTACACCCAGCCCGGTCGGCAGGTCAACGAGCAGGAGATGGAGCTTGCCCAGGCGATCCTGAATGTCGGCGCCGCCGGGCTGCAGGACGCCGTGCATCTGGAGACTGCCAAGGCTCGTGCAGACCAGCTTCAGCTCCTCGGCGACATCGGCCGCGACCTGACATCGACCCTCGAACTCGAGGTCGCGCTCGAAAACGCCATGCAGAACGCCCAGCGCTTGCTGGGCGTCGAAGCGTGCGTCCTGTTCCTCTTGGATGAACCAGGTGAGAACCTGACCCTCAAGGCGAGCGGCGGGACATCGCTCCGCATTCGCGACGTCTCGATCCGTCTCGAGGAGGGCATCGCTGGGTGGGTCGCCCGCAACCGCCAGCCTCTCATCGCCAACGACGTGCGCGCCAACCCTCTCTATCACTCTTCGATCGATGGTCAGACAGGCCTGCTGACTACTTCGGTACTGTGCGTGCCGATGGAGACCCGCGGACAGATGCTTGGCGTGATTGAGGCCATCAACCACCCTCGCGGCGCGTTCATCGAGGCCGACCAGCAGATGCTCACCTCGGTCGCATCCTGGGCGGCGGTCGCCATTGAGAACGCCAACTTGTTCCAGCGTGTGGCCGAAGAACGGCGCCGGTTGGAGGCGACACTTGTTGAGACGGCCGACGGGGTGGTGCTCACCGACCGGTCCGGCAAGATCATCCTAGTGAACAAGGCGGCGGCTCAGGCCTTTCGCATCAATGCCGACATGGCCGCCGGCCGGATGGCCGACGAGATCTTCTTTGGCCATCCCCTCGGCGGGCTCCTAGTCGGACAGGACGTCAGCCTGCCGACCACGATGGAGGTCACCACGCCGACCAAGCGCGAGCTGTACGCGTCGGTCAGCGAGGTTACGGATGTCGGCCGCGTGGCGGTGATGCAGGACATCACGGCGCTGAAGCAGATCGACCGCATGCGCTCTCAGTTCTTGGGGACGGCGGCGCATGACCTGAAGAACCCGCTGAATGCCATCCGCTTGGGTGCCGACCTGCTCAACGATGCGCCGCTCAGCGAGCAGCAGCGCAAGGCGCTCAACATGATGCAGCGCGCTACCGACAGCATGACCAACCTGATCACCGGCCTGCTGGAGACCATCCGGGTCGAGTCCAACGCCAACATGTCCTTTGAACCTTGCCAGGTGAATGACCTGATCCGGCGAGCCATCGAGGATCTGCGACCGCTGGCGGAGGCCCGCAAACACACCATCGTCTATGAGCCACCGCGCGAGCCGGTGCTGATCGTTGGCGACCCCTCGCGCCTGAACTCGGTCATGACGAACCTGCTCAGCAACGCGATCAAGTTCACCGACGAGGGCGGCAGGATTACCATAGGGGTCGACTGGGACGAAGACCGGGTCAACCTGCACGTGACCGACACAGGCCCGGGGATTCCCGAGGATGAGATGTCCCGCGTCTTCGAGCATCTGTTCCGCGGACGGGCAACGGTTCGCGATCCGAACAATCCTGTCGAGGGAACCGGCCTCGGCCTGGCGCTGGCCAAGACAGTCGTCGAACAGCATGGCGGCAAGATCTGGGTGACGAATAAGGCCGGCGAGGGCGCCACCTTCCATGTGACACTGCAGGCTCTGTCGGTGCCGTGAAGTACCTGGCGGACATCGGGCTCGGCGCCTATGAGCTTGCCTGGGTGCAATCGGTGCGCGTGAGCGAGGCGACCTGCGCCTTGATCCAGCAGGCGGCGCAAGAGTCAGACGTCCTGCTGAGCGTGCATGCGCCGTACTTCATCAACCTGAATGCCTCACCCGAAGAGTGGCCGAAGAGCCGAAAGCGCCTGATGGATGCAGCGCACTACGGTCACCTGGCCGGCGCAACCGACATCGTGTTTCACCCCGGCTCGTACTTCGGCCGCCCCGCCGTGGAGGTTCTCGAATCAGCTATCCCGCGCCTGAAGGGGTGCGT
>JAPLGR010000458.1 GCA_026390045.1 Chloroflexota bacterium
CATTCATGGCCCAACAAGAAGGCGAGCACCTGACGGCGCTGCTCTTCGCCCGGCCGGAGATCTCGACGCAGATGATGAGCGTCATGCACATGGCCAGCGGACGGAAGGTGGTCCTGGCGACCTTCCTGCCAATGTTCAACCTGGCGAGTGCGACCAAGGTGATGCAGCAGCTGGCGCCTCAGGTGGTGATCATCGACGCCAAGGTGGAGGGGTTCAAACTGCCGGAGATCGTCGACCTGCGGCAGAAAGCGGTGGCGCCGTTCGTGGTCGTGGGGCTGGCGCAGGCCGGCTCGAGCGAGATGGAGGAGATGCTCGGCGTAGGCCTCGACGCGGCCTACCCCCTGCCCCTCAGCCAGCAGACGTTCGCACGGATGGACGAGGAGCTGCCGCCGAAGTTCGAGGAGGTGGCGCGGGGCTGGGGCAAGGGCGCGTGGGGCGCGGCCGCGCCGGAGGCGATCAAGGCCGCCACGGCCGCTGCCGGAGGCGCCGCCTGGGAGAAGAAGGCCATCGCCTGCTGGTCGCCGAAGGGCGGCGTGGGGAAGACCGTCGTGGCGTGCGAGCTGGCGGCAATGCTGGCGGCGATCGGCGGGCGGGACGTGGCCTTGATCGACGGCAACATGAACGGCGGGCACGTCCGGACGCGCCTCAACGTGGACGCGCCGTACGGACTGCTGAACGCCGCCTCGACGTACTACACCCATAAGGGACATCCGTCGCTCGAGTCAGATGCGGTCAACAAGATGAAGGCCTACCTGGTCCCGATGCCCGGGACGGCCAACCTGAGGGTGCTCCCCGGCGTGCTCAACATGGAGCAATCGCTGAACGAGGCGGTGGTGGGCGACGCCGGGGTCGAGTTCATGAACTGGCTGGTCGCCATTCTCAAGCGGCAGTTCGACTTCGTGATCATCGACCTGGGCAGCTCGATCAACGTCGGCGTGCACCAGGGGGCTGTGCGGAGCGTCGACTTCATCGTGGCGCTGTGCGAGCCGGACCTGACCAGCGTGGCAGATATCAAGGAAGGCGTGCACCGCAGCATCGTCAACCGGATGGGATTGAACATCAACCGCTTCGGCTTGGTGATCAACAAGTGGCAGGACGGGCTCGGCGTCTCCCTGAGAGAGGCTTCCAAGTTCGCCGAGATCACAGCCATGGGGATCATCCCCAACGACTCGACGGGGAATGTGACGCTGGCGGGCAACGAGGGGCAGTCGTACGTGGCGCGGTTCGCCAACCGGCGGGGCAACCCGAAGGAGACCGAGCAGACGCTGCACGGGTTTGCCTCGGTGGCGGGTCAGTTCTATCCGCCGATCGCGGCGGCCTGGTCGGAGCGGCTGAAGCGGGCGGCGAAGAAGGGGCTGTTTCACTAGAGGCGAGGCGGAAGGATGGAGTTCGAGGACACTGACGCCGCCAAGGCAGCCGGCGCGGTAAGGAACGGGACGGGGGCGGATCCGTATCAGGGCGTCCTGGATCGGATCCGGAAGCAGCTGTCCAAGCAGTTCGCCGCCGACAAGCTGGCGAATGCCGGGCCCGAGGTGACCGAGGCCGCGACTCGCGTGGCGGCGCAGCAGTACCGCGACTACAACCAGGAGGCGCTGACCCGGAGCTCGCCGCGCCTGCTGATCCCCGAAGACATCTTCGTTGAGATGGCGCTGGCCGACCTGCTGGGCATGGGCCCCATTGACACGCTCTTGAGGGACGAGTCGGTCGAGGACATTGCGGTCAACGGGCCGACCGAGGTGATGGCCTACCGCAACGGGCAGTGGGAGGCGGAGAACGCTTCCTTCCCGACGCCCGACCGGCTGCTGGAGATCCTCAACCGAGGGCTGGCGCACTCGAACCGCAGGGCCAACATGGTGACGCCGATCGCCGACGGCGTGCTGCGGGGGAAGGAACGCATCAGCGTCGTCACCTACCCCGTGGCCTCCCCCTACCCCACGAGCGTGATCCGTATCCCGCGGGCGAAGAAGATCAACCTCGAAGACATGACGAAGTCATCCGGCGAGGCGCCGGCCGGCAAGGCAGACGAGCATGCGAGCGCGGGCCTCGGCAGGACAGCCGCAGGCGAGGAGCTGGCGGATGACGCGCACGCCATGCTGAGCCTCAAGGCAGCGGCGTACCTGCACGGCGCCGTCCTGGCGGGACTGAACATCGTCGCCGTGGGACCAACCGGATCCGGCAAGACGACACTGCTCATGGCGCTGGGCCGCAAGATCCCCAAGGGGCAGCGCATCCTGATCATCGAGGACACGCCGGAGATCGACCTGTATCCGGGCGTGAAGACTCCGAACAACGTGCTCTATCTGCGGACCCGGCCGTCCACGGTGGAAGGGCTAGCGGCGATCGAGCAGGAGCACCTCGTCAGGCTTGCTTTGCGGCAGCGGCCGGATGCGCTCACGCTGGGCGAGGCGCGCGGGCCCGAGGTGTTCGACCTGCTGAACGCCCTCAACACCGGCCACAAGAACGGCCTGACCAGCCTGCACGCGTTTGGAGTTGAGGAGCTGTTCAGCCGCATGTACCTGATGCTGGCGCAGAGCGAGCGCGGGCGGCACCTGGATCCCTACCGGGCGGCGCACCTGGTGGCCTCGACGCTCCACGTGGCGGTCTCGCTCGAGATGGTTGGCAAGCGCCGCGTGATCCGCACCATCGCCGAGCTGACGGGCAAAGTCATCCAGAAGGGAACGGCGTACGAACCGGAGATGAGGGCGATCTTCCAGCGGGAGTCGACTGCCGGGCGGCTGGACGGACCGCTGAATGAGTCGGTGCACGCCAGGCTGCTGGCTGAGGTGGGCGTCTCAAGGCGCACCTTCGCACCTGCCTGACAGGTGTGAGGAGGAAAGATGGCGGGCTTGTCGGCACACATCCTCGGAGCGCTAATGGTTGCGGCCGGCGTGTTCCTGGCCGTGATCTCGCTGCGCTGGACGCGGGCGGGCCGCAACCTGAAGCGGATCACCGCCCTTCGCCGGATGGTGGACGAGACGACGGAGGCGGAGGCGCCGGAAGAGGACCTGCTGCGTTCGATGCGGACGCGCGGGCTGGATGCGACGCTGGCGCAGGCCGACCTGAACGTCACGCCGGCGGGGTTCGTGCGCACGGGATTCCTGCTCGGGCTGGTCGGCCTGGCAATCGGGTACGTCGTCAGCGGCGGGTTGTTGGTGGCGGTCTTCGCCTGCGGCGCTACGGTCGTGCTGTACATCTACTGGCTGCAGTGGCGCCGGGACGAGAAGCGGCTCGAGTATGAGGAGGCGCTGGCCGACATGTGCGACCGGCTGGCAGCCGGGGCGACCCTCACCTCGACGCTGCAGGGCGCGATGACCCACGCCGCCGAGACGGCGCCGGCGATCGTCAAGGAGGACTTCAACTTCATCGCCGGCCAGCTGACGCAGACGGCCAGCGTGAAGACAGCGTTCGGGGAGACGGTGAAACGGCGGAGAAGCTACTCGCTGGCGCTCATGGCCGACACGCTCGAGGTGTGGGCCCTTCGGGGAGCGACGATCTCACTCCAGGAGGTCCTAGCCCCATTGAGCGGGACGATCCGGGCGATCGGCATGGAAGGCCGGCGGATGAACAGCGAGCTGACGAGAGCTCGCTGGCAGCTTTTCATCGTGGCCATCGCGCCGGCGCTGTTCGTCCTGCTGTTGCGATTGACCTCGCCTGCGATGGACCGCGTGTATGCCAGCGCCACCGGACAGCTGGTGCAGGTGGTGGCGTACACGATGGCGGCGGCCGGATTCCTGCTGGGGCA
>JAPLGR010000242.1 GCA_026390045.1 Chloroflexota bacterium
CCCATTTTCCGCCGATTCGGGTGTAGTCTTCGACGCACTCATTTGGGGCAGGCCTCAGGGTGGACGGATGAGATAGGTGATCGGGTCGGGAAAGCCGAGGGCGTTCAGGAGGGCGTGTTGGGCGGGAGCGAGGACGAGTTCGTACTGGGGGGGACGGCCGCGGATGCGGATCGCCTTCAGGCGGACGTGGCCGAAGATGAAGAGCATCTCGCGGGTGGTCATCTTGGGGTAGTGGGGGCCTTCGAGGCCGACCCGTTTGGCACAGAGTTCCAGCAGCGTGTAGACGATCAGCGCCAGCACGAAGAGCAAGAGCAGGGCGCGAATGCGGTGATCGTGTTGGAGCCACAGGGGATGCACCGACAGGTCGCTGTGGAAGTTGCGGAAGCGCGCTTCGATGATGTGCTGACGTTTGTAGAGCCCGAAGATCTCCTCCGGCGAGGCGTCGGGCTTTTCGAAGACGAGGACGTAGCGTCCGTCGAGGGCCGCGGCTCGGGTGCAGGCAGGCGGCCCGGGCATACTGACGCTTATTCAGGTAGCCTTCGATCTGGCGGAGGCGGGCGGTCGCCTTGTCAAGGGCCTTCTGTCGCCCTTCGGCGTCGTGGCGCTCTTTGCGGGTGCTGTGGATGAACAACCCAGGGACCCGGATCGGTTTGCGGCGCTGATCGCCACTGAGCCACAGGGTCGTTCGATGGTAGGAGTAGCGGTCGTGGGGCGCGCTGGGGCTGCGGTATTCCAGCGGAATGAAGGCTTCCTGCGCCACGGCCGCCAGCGCCGTTTGCTGCGGCGCCTGCACGGTCAGCGGGGCCACGAAATGCGCCTTCGCTTGCCGATAGGCGAGGACGTTATCGTAGCTCAGGCCCGCCCGATCCGAGACCACGAGCAGGTCGCTGCGCGGCAGGCGTTGCTGCAGGTCTTTGAGCATGTCCGCCGCCAGCGGCGCCTGGGCCGCATTGCCCGCCAACGTCTGGTGACGCACTGGGATGCCGCCCTCGCCGGTCACGTGCAGGCTCACCTGGACTTGCTTCTCATGGACCGCGCCCGCGCCATAACCCTTGCCGACCATCTCCGACCCTTCGTGGGCGCCGCTGAAGGTCACGTGCTTCAGGTCCCAGTGGATCTGCCGCGCGTCGATCCGATAGCGCGTCAACGCCTCGGTCACCACTCGCGTCTCGATCTCCGCCAGGTGCGGCTCGATCGCGTCCAGCGCATGGCCCACGCGGTCGTCGTTGAAGGCCTCCGCCGGGCAGTCGTAGATCGCATGGATGTGATGCTCGCCCGACCACTCCTCCAGCTTGTACAGCGGTTGTCGATCCGGCGCCTGCAGCAAATGCAGCACCCCAAATTCGGCGACCTGACCGTGGGTCACGTGCTCGCGCCACTTCATCGGGCAGCATTCATCCACGATCTCCGCGATCCGCAGTTCCCGGCACACCGGCAGCACAACCGGGAACGTCGGCGGCAACGGATGCGCGTCCACCTCCAACTCGATCCATTCACCCGGCGTCTCTATCCGCATGAACTCAGCATAGCAGCAAACCTAGACCCTGTCTAGAGGCCACACTGTGAATCTGTGTGAATCCAATGCGAACCAACCGAGACCATCCGGAATCTGCGGAAAATGGGCTTAGGGCCGACCTGCCCACTGCACTACTTGCGGAGTTGAACGCCGTCACGCGCCGCCTGGCCACCAAGAAGCGCCTGGCTGTGGGGGCAGCCATACTTCACTTCCTGCGGCTTCAGGAAGAGGACCAGTCCACCTTGGTCAAGGAGTACTCCGTTGCAGAGGACACTCCGGCGCTGGCCCAGTTGCTCCGCAAGAAGCTCGGCAGGCCTCCGCAGTAGACCCGACAGGCAGGCCCTATCGGCCGGCCTGGCCCGCGTCGGCTCGCATTTCGTTGGGAGGGGACGCGCATGAGTACGAACGTAGCAGTCGAGGTCGGCGAGCCCGATCTGGGTGAGCCCGTGCCCATCCATGACATTGTGGCTCTCGTGCTGTACTTCGCCGGGGGCGTGATCCGCAGCCAGAAG
>JAPLGR010000066.1 GCA_026390045.1 Chloroflexota bacterium
AGGCCCGGAGAACGCCGGCTCAGCCCGGCGTAGTCCTTGATCTCCTCAGACCCCGCGGCGCGGGAGAACAGGATCACAACGGAGAAGGCGGCCAGGTTGCTGACCATATAGGCCGCCAGATAGAACACGACGATCGTCACGCCAAAGACGCTCAGCGATACCAGGCCGATCAGCACGTACCCGGCATGCGCAATCGATGAGTAGGCCAGCAGCCGTTTGATGTTCTTCTGCGCCAGCGCCAGCAGGTTGCCGAGTGTCATCGTCAGGACCGCCAGGACGCTGAGCGCAGGCACCCAGTAGGCCTGCACAGCAGGGAACGCGGCCAGCATCACGCGCACCAGCACGGCGAAACCGGCGGCCTTGGAGGCGGTTGAGACGAAGGCCGTGATCGGAGTCGGGGCGCCCTCGTACACATCCGGCGACCAGAAGTGGAACGGCACCATCGAGACTTTGAAACCGAAGCCGACCAGCACCAGGATCACCGCGCCGGCCAGCACGTAGGCCGACACCGCTCCGGCCCGGAACTGCTCGGCCAGGACGTACAGGTTCGTCGCCCCGGCCAGGCCGTAGAGCAGGCTGAAGCCGTACAGCATCACCGTCGAGGTCAGCGCGCCGAACAGGAAGTACTTGAGGCCGGACTCGGTCGACTTGTTGTCCTGCTTGAGGAAGCCGGCCAAGACGTACAGCGGGATCGAAGTGGTCTCAATTGCCAGGTAGAGCATCACCAGGTCGGCGGCGGAGGCCATCAGGTTCATGCCCAGCGTGGCGATCACGAGCAACGCGTAATACTCGCCCTTCTGGCGGATGCCCTGGACGCCGGTCGAGAGCAGCGCGGTGATGGTGGCTGAGAACAAGAACAGGATCCGGAAAGTGAAGGCCAGCCAGTCGTCGCGCAGCATGCCACCGAAGATCATGGCCTGCTCAGGGTGCGGCCTGCCAAAGAAGACGCTCACCACCAGGATGGCCACGAGACCGACCGCCGTGAACCATCCGAGCCAGGTACGGGGACGCCCGTGCCAGATGGCGTCGACCAGCAGCACCAGCAGGGCCAGGACCAGCAGCAGGATCTCAGGCAGCAGCGCCTGCACCATCCAGGGTTCGAACGACGGGACCGTCACTTACGCACCTCCGAGCACGCGCAACACGGCATCGGCGCCCGACTGGACCATGGGCGCTATCACCGCCGGGTAGATGCCGACCAGGATCAGGATACCGGCCAGGATCACCAGGGCTACCTTGTCCATGACGGAGATCGGGGGGATATGACCCTCAAACTCGGCCGGCATGGCGCCAAAGAACACGCGCCCGATGACGCGCAGGATGTACGCCGCCGTCACGACGATCGCAATGGCGGCGATACAGGCCACGATCGGCTGCCGCTGCCACAGCCCCATGAAGATCGGGAATTCGGCGACGAAGCCGGAGAAGCCGGGCATGCCCATCGACACCAGACCTCCGACAATGAAGGCCACCGCCACCAGCGGCATCACCTTGACGAAGCCGCCCAGCTTGGGGATGTCACGCGTGTGCGCCCGGTCGTAGACCATTCCGACGACGGCAAAGAAGAGAGCCGTCATCACGCCGTGCGAGAACATCTGCAGCCCCGCCCCGGTCAGCCCCGGGCGGTTGAGCGTGGCGAAGCCGAGCATCACCAGACCCATGTGCGAGACGGACGAGAAGCCGATGACGTACTTGAAATCGGTCTGGACCATGGCGATGAATGCGCCGTACACGACGTTGATCGTCGCCAGCACCAGGATCAGCCCGGACCAGTAGCGAGCGCCATCGGGCAGCAGCATGATTCCCACTCGCAGCGCGGCGAACGCGCCGAGCTTCATCAGCACCCCGGCGTGGAACATCGAGACGGCGGTCGGCGCCGCCACGTGGCCGTCGGGCGACCAGTTGTGGACCGGGAAGATGCCGCCCAGCACGGCAAAACCGAAGAAGACCACGGGGAACCAGAAGACCTGGAACGGGATCGTGGCACCGAAGAGCGAGACCGTTCCGTCGAACGCCCCCGCCTGCGCCGCCTGCTGGAGATCCATCAAGTCGAACGATCGCAGCCCGGCGGTGTAGTACAGAGCCAGCCCGCCGACCAGCGCGATGACCGACCCGACGAACACGAACAGCCTGAGCATCATCGCCGCATACTCGCGCGTCACCTGCCAGCCCCAGATGGAGATCAGCAGGTACATCGGAAAGACGGCGATCTCATAGAAGAAGAACAGCTGGAACAGGTCCTGCGAGACGAAGACGCCGAAGACGCCCGTCGCCAGAACGAACAGAAAGGCGAAGAAGTCGCGCGGGCGGTCGTCGATGCCCCACGAGATCAGCACTCCGGTGAACATCACCACGCCGGTCAGCAGCACCAGCGGCAGGTTCATGCCGTCGACCGCCACGTGGTAGGAGACACCCAACTGCGGGATCCAGGCGACCTTCTCGGCCATCTGGTAGCCGCCGGCAGCCACGTCGTACGAGAAGTAGGCCACCAGCGACAGCCCCAGGTCGATCGTGGCCGCCGTCAGCGCCGCCACGCGAATCGCCGTCTTGCGCTCGGCCGGGAAGAGCAAGAGCAACATCCCGGCTGCGATCGGGGTGAAGACAATGACGCTCAGGATAGGAAAGGTCATGATCGACTCTCAGCACTCAGCGGTTGGCTGCAAGCTGCTACCCAAACAATCGGAGGATCGTCGCGTTGATCACCGAAACGATCCACGCCGGCCAGATGCCGATGGCCAGCATCAGCACCATCAGCGGCGCAATGGCGATCGCCTCGCGCCGGTTGATCTCCAGCGCGTGCCCCTGCCAGGCCTCATTGAGCGGCCCGTGCAACACCTGGCGGATGGCCTTGAGGACGTAGATCCCGGTGATCAGCAGGCCGATCATGGCCAGCGCCGTGTAGACGGTGAAGATCGGCCACGCGCCCCGCACAACCATGAACTCGGACACAAACCCGTTCAGCCCGGGCAGTCCGAGCGAGGCCATGCCGGTGAAGATCAGGATCCCGCCATAGATCGGCGCCAGCGGGAACAGGCCGCCATACGCATTCAGATCGCGGGTGTGCGTGCGCTCGTAGATGACGCCGACCAGCAGGAACATACCCGCCGCGGAAAGCCCGTGGTTGAACATCTGCAACACGGCGCCGTTGAGGGCAATGACTGCATCGCCGGCCGACATTGTCCCGCGCGCATAGGCTGCGGCGGCGATGCCCAGCACCACGAACCCCATGTGGTTGACCGATGAGTACGCCACCAGACGTTTGAAATCGCTCTGGCCCCAGGAGGCGAAGGCGCCGAAGATGATCGCCGCCACCGCCAGCAGCGCCAGCACGCCGGCATACATCTTGGCCTGCTCGGGGTCCAG
>JAPLGR010000053.1 GCA_026390045.1 Chloroflexota bacterium
CGGAGGGCGGCCTCCGCGATCGGACGGCGGGCTTCGGCGATGCGCGGGTGCCCGAAGTTGCCCGGTTCGCCGATCCCCTCGACCTGTGCGATCTGGTCCAAATCCCGCATGGGCTCCGAGTCCTCGATCTGCACGATGACAAACCGCGGCGTCTATTTCCAGGGGACGTATCAGGTCGTTCGGCACGTGCTCGTGATCAAGCCAATATTAATAAAACTTGACAATTGACATTTTGTGTTAGTCTCGGGGAATAGGCCAGAAGAAGACCGCATTTCGCGCGGGGATTAAAATGGGTTCAAAGGGACGGTCCAAACCAGCCTATAATCCGCAAGAGGAGGAGCTATGAAAAGGAATGTGTTTCTGGTTGCCTGTGTTCTGCTCGCAATCGGCGCGCTGGCAGTGTACGCCGATATCGACCCGAACAAGGAAGTCGTGCCCGGCGTAAAGCGCGGGGACACGATCATCATCGAGGATCCGACGGTCACCCTTGTCAATCCGGACAACTTCAACCTGTGGATGGCCTGGTCGGGCGGCAACGGAGGCTACTCCACCGGTCTGCAGCAGCTCGCCATGGACACCCTGTGGTACCTGGACTCGGACTCGGGCGTCAAAAGGGCCGGCGTGAAGGACCAGACCTGGCACAACAGCCTCGCAGCCGAGAAGCCCATCTACAACAAGGACTACACGCAGATGACCGCCAAGCTGAAGAAGGGCAACTACTGGAGCGACGGCGTCGAGTTCACCTCCGCGGACGTCAAGTACACGGTGGAGATACAGGCGCAGAACCCCACCATGCTCTTTGGCGCGGCCTTCAAGGTCCAGGTGAAGAGCGTGGAGACGCCGGACAAGTACACGGTGGTCTTCAACCTGAACAAGCCCAACAGCCGCTTCCACCGCAATTTCACGGTCCGCTGGAACGCCTGCTGGATCATGCCCGCGCATGTCTGGCAGAAGGCGGTCAAGGATCCCAAGGACGCCATGACCTACACCTTCAACCCGCCCGTCAGCATCGGCTCCTACGTGCTCAAGGACTACGACAAGCACGGTGCCTGGTACCTCTGGGAGCGCCGCGAAGACTGGAAGCGCACCTCGATCGCTGATTTCGGCATGCCCGCCCCCAAGTATGCGATGTACCTCATGGATCTCCCGAACGACAAGAAGGTCATCGACCAGACCAACCATAATCTCGACATGATCCACGAGGTCGCCCCCGAGGGCATGGTCCAGCTCGCAAAGAACAAGTGGGAGACCAACTGGTTCCAGGGCTTCCCCTTCGGGCACCCGGACCCCACCCTCATCGCGATCCTCCCGAACAACGCGAAAGCACCCTTCGACAACCCCGATGTACGCTGGGCCCTCGCCCTCTCCCTCGACATAACCAAGATCGCCATGGCGAGCTACAAAGGCGCCGTCACGCTTTCCCCCATCGAGTTCCCGCCCACGGGGACCTCACGCCAGTACTACTTCGATCCCATGCAGTCCTGGCTCAAGGACTTCACGATCGATACCGGGAAGTACGGGAAGATCAAGCCCTACGACACCACGGTCGCGCAGAAAATTGCCGACCAGGCCCGCCCCTCATTCGGCGACGCCGTGCCCAAAGATCCCGAGCGCGTCAAGGCCATGATCGGCCAGGGCTGGTGGAAGTACGATCCCAAGGCAGCCGCCTCCCTACTAGAGAAGAACGGTTTCACCCAGAAAGGCGATAAGTGGTACAAGCCCAACGGGGAGCAGTTCAAGATCAAACTTCAGAACTGGGGCCCCGACCGGCCGGTTCTCCAGCGCCTCGCCATGATGGTTGCCGAGCTCTGGACCAACTTCGGCATCGAGACGACCGCTACATGGGCCCAGGACAACGGCACCAACTACAACCTCGGCCAGTACGACGTCAACATGGGCTGGAACATCGAGTCATGGGGCGGTCACCCCGACATGAGCTACTTCCTCGACAGCATGAGCTCGGACTACTACACGCCGATCGGAACGCTTCATAACGGCCGCAACCAGATCCGCTACAAGAGCCCGGAGCTGGACAAGATCATCACCGGAATGCTCAGCTGTGACTTCGACTCGCAGAAGAACATCGACCTGGGCATCGAGTGGCTGAAGCTGACCACGAAGGACATGCCCGAGATCCCTCTCATGTCCTACAACGTGTTCTCCTCGCAGGACAGCACGTACTGGTCCGGGTATCCGACCTTCGACAAGCCTTATGCCAACACGGTGACCAACTGGGCCAACAGCCGCTACATCTTCACGCAGCTGAAGCAGATGCTTCCCCCGACGAAGTGACCGCAGTATAATATTCACCGCTTGAAATGTTCCCCCGGCCGCCGAGGCCGGGGGAACGCAATTACATTCCGGTTGCGCGTGCATCATTGAGGGGGACTCATGTCGATCCGTGACGTCTTCAGCAAGGCTTTCCTGAAATACATCCTCCAGCGCGTGGGGCAATGCATCATCGTCATCTTCATAGGGATCAATATCGCCTTCATCATCCCGCGCCTTGCCCCGACAAACCCCATTGAGCTGAAGATCAACCAGATGTTGACCTCGGGCGCCAGCAACTACCCCGAGGCGGTCCAGCTGTTCCGCGAGGCGATGTACGACCTCTACGGCCTCAAGGGCAGCCTCGGCGAGCAGTACCTGTCGTTCTGGAAAAGATTCCTCCAGGGCAATCTGGGCCCCTCCATTTTCGCCTATCCGCGCCCCGTGATGGACCTGATATGGAATTCCATGCCCTGGACCATAGGCCTGCTTCTGACGACGAGTCTCCTGTCCTGGATCATCGGCAACCTCCTGGGCGGTCTCGCCGGCTACTATTCTGAAAAGCGCTGGACGAAATGGGTTGAGCTCGCCGCCAACTGCGTACGGCCCGTGCCCTACTACATAGCCGCCTTCATACTCCTCATCGTCTTCTGCTTCCTCATTCCGATATTCCCCACGACGGGGGCCTACGCTCCCGGGCTCAAGGAGGGTTGGAGCATCCAATTTGCCTTGAGCGTTCTGTACCACTGCTTCCTCCCCGGCCTCTCGCTCGTGATCGTCAGCATAGGCGCCTGGCTCCTCGGCATGCGCAGCCTCGTATCGAACATCATCTCGGAGGACTACGTGCAGTACGCGGAGGTCGGCGGCGTCAAGAGGAGAACCATCCTCAGCAAGTACATCATGAGGAACGCGATGCTCCCGCAGATCACCGGCCTCGGCATGAGCCTGGGCGGCATCTTCTCGGGGGCCCTGATAACCGAATACGTCTTCGGGATTCCGGGCATAGGCATGCTCTCCTACCGGGCCGTCACCAACTTCGACTACAGCCTCATCATGGGTGTCTCGATATTCTCGATCGTGGGCGTCGCGGTGTCCGCCCTCTTCGTCGACCTCCTGTATCCAATATTCGATCCCCGCGTGCGTCTCAGTTAAGGTGGATAGGGATGAGAAAGGCATTTGCAGGCCTGTGGAAGACATCCGGAAGTTTTCGCTTCGGCATCATCTCGCTCGTGTTTGCGGTTTTCATGGTCGTCATGTCCTTCTTCTCCCCGTTCAAGCCGATGGAGTCGTTCGCGGTCACCCCCGACCTGCGTCCCTCCTTTACCCATCTCTTTGGGACCAATTCGCGGGGTCAGGACCTCTTCTGGCAGATGACCTTCGCACTCCGCAACTCTCTGATGTTCGGCGTCCTCACCGCCATCCTCTCCCGCATCATCGCGATCTGGGTGGGCATGTACTCGGGATACAAGGGCGGCTTCATCGACAAGGCGATGATGTCGGTCAACGACAGCTTCGTCATTATACCTGTCCTGCCCATCCTCCTCCTCCTGAACTTCCTCCTCAGGGAGAAGATGAACTGGTTCTACATGGCCCTCATGATGGCCCTCCTGGGTTGGGCCTACGACGCGCGCCTGATCCGCTCCCAGGTCATGAGCCTCAAGGTACGGATCTTCTCCGACACCGCGGTCTTCTGCGGCATGCCGACGCTGCGCATCATCTACAAGGAGCACCTGCCCTACGTCCTGCCGATCATTTTCGCCACGACGATCAACAACCTTCTGTGGTCGATCGGCATGGAGGTGACGCTCTCCATCCTGGGCCTCACCAACATCAACGTACCGACCATCGGCGTCGTGTTCTTCTGGGCCAACCAGCACCAGGCCCTTATATCAGGCGTTTGGTGGTGGGTAGCGGTGCCCGTCGTGGTCACGGTCTTCGTATTCACGGGCCTGTACCTCCTGTCGGTCAGCCTCAATGAGTACATCGATCCGCGCACCCGGCTGAGGATGAAGGGAGGCGCCGTATGAACGCGGAGATACTGCGCACCCGGGAACTGTACGCTTCCTATGTCACGCACCTGTTCGGTATGGACCGGGAAGTCCAGGTCATCGACGACGTCAGCCTCTCCATTCGCAAGAACGAGGTATTCGGCATTGCCGGCGAGTCCGGTTGCGGCAAGAGCACCC
>JAPLGR010000254.1 GCA_026390045.1 Chloroflexota bacterium
ACTGGTAGCAGTCGTTGTCCGGTTCGTGATGAACCTCGGTTGCCTGCGCCGGGTCTTCGCCGACGACGTGGCGGAACACCTTGTACGGGCGATGCGAGTCGTTGAAGGAGGTATAGAACACGGTCCGGCTGTCGCTGGCCCAGGCGATGGTGCGGGCGATGCCCCGGATGCGATCGGTGACCAGCTGGCCCGTCTCCAGGTCCTTGACGAACAGGTCCCACACCCAGGCGCCGGTGTGGTCGACGCCGTAGGCTAGGTAGCGGTGATCCGGACTTGGGGCGAAGGCGCCGACGAAGGTGTAGGTCTGGCCGCGCGCCAGCTCGTTCTCGTCGAGGATGATCTGCTCGGGCGCATCGAGCGATTGTCGTCGGCGGCAGAACACCCGGTACTGCTCGCCGGCGCGGAATCGGTAGTAGTAGAGGAAGTCGCCTCGCACCTGGGGCGCAGTACAGTCTTCCTCCGGCATGCGGGACAGCATCTCCTGAGCGATCCGTTCCCTCAGCGGCTCCATCGGCTGGAGGACCACGCGGGCATAGGCGTTCTCGGCCTCGAGGTAGGCGCGCACCTCGGGGTCGTCAGGATCCTGCAGCCATGCGTACGGATCAACGAGTGTGCGCCCGAGGTGCGTGCGGACGTGCGGCACTGCCTTGGCAATCGGCGGAACAGGGAGCATGGAGGGCGGTCGGTTCATGTCAGGTTGATGGCGCAATCCTACCCCATCTTGCTGAGCTGCGCTCTGGAATGCCGTGGGGAGCGAGCGGCAGCAGCGGAGCGGGCCGCAGGCGGAGCGCTCACCCCACCGGGCATGGCGGAGCTCCGCCTGCCGCGCATGTCCGGTGCCAGGTTCCGCGATTTGCCCGGGGCCCGTGTCAAGTCAACTGATAATGTTACCGTGGGCCTTGACATGCCGACGCGTTTGCATACAATCCGTCCGACGTCATGCAGCCAGTCGCGCGATCGAACCCCAGCGCAGGACGATCAGCGGCCCGGGTTCCGGGTCGGCGGCCAGCTTTGAGCCTAGAGAGCCTTCCGGCTCTCTTTTTTTGCCTGTCTCCGGGAGGCCACTGGTGAGCCTGCTGCGACTCCCCGGTCTGATCGATCCCCACGTCCATCTTCGTGAGCCGGGCGGCACGCATAAGGAGGACTTCGACACCGGCACCGCCGCCGCGCTTGCCGGAGGATTCACCGCCATCCTGGCAATGCCCAACACGCAGCCGCCGCTGACCGATGCCGCCAGTTTGGGGCTGGCCAAACTGGCCGGCCGCTCCAAGGCGCGCTGCGACTACGCCCTCTTCCTCGGCGCCGGATCGGAGAATGCGGAGACGGCCGGGGCGCAGGCGGACCAGACCTGCGGGCTCAAGATGTACCTCGATCAGACCTATGGCCCGCTCCGCTTGGACGACCTGGCCAGCCTGCAGGCCCACGTCCGCCGCTGGCCGGCGCATCGCCCGATCGCGGCGCATGCCGAGGGGAAGAGCTTGGCGGCGCTCATCCTGCTGGCTGCCCAGGGCGATCGGCCACTGCATGTCTGCCACGTCAGCCTGCGCGAGGAGATCCTGCTCATCCGGGCGGCCAAGGAGCGCGGGCAGCGTGTGACGTGTGAGGTCACTCCGCATCATCTCTTCCTCTCCGAGTTGGATGCTCCCGCGATCGGACCCGGGCGGAGCGAGGTGCGGCCGCGGCTGGCGACGCAGGAGGATGTCAACGCGCTGTGGGACAACCTCGACGTGATCGACTGCTTTGCCACCGATCATGCGCCGCATACGCTTGAGGAGAAGGATGGTCCCAAGTCGCCGCCCGGGTTCCCTGGGCTGGAGACGGCGCTCGGACTGCTGTGGACCGCCGTCCGCGCCGGTCGCCTGACCATGGACGACCTGGTCCTCCGCATGCACACGAACCCGCGGCGGATCTATGGCTTGCCCGAGCAGCCGGAGACGTTCGTCGAGCTGGATGGCGAGGCGGAGTGGGAAGTGCGCGGGGCTGAACTGCACTCGCGCTGCGGCTGGACGCCTTTCGAGGGACGCCGACTGCGCGGTCGCGTGAGGCGCGTCGTGTTGCGCGGCCGGGATGCCTTCGAAGATGGTCGCGTGTTGGCCGCGCCGGGTTCCGGGAAGGATCTGTGCAGCTAGGGATGTCATTGCGAGCCATGGTCCCCGAAGCGTAGCGGAGGGGAGAGCCCGCAGGCCTACGAAGTAGTCCGCCGTGGCGCCGGCTGGCCGCGGCGGGGCAAGATACATCTGCCAAGGAGCGAACATTCATGCCTACCATGTCGATCAGCCCTCACCTGCCCTTCGGCGACCAGCGAACGGCACCGTGGTATGGGAAGGATATCCTCTCGGTCCGACAGTTCACCCGCGAGGATCTGGAGTACGTCTTCGCCGTTGCCCACGAGATGCGCATCATGGTCGAGCGCGTCGGCACCTTCGACCTGCTGAAGGGCAAGATCCTCGCCAACCTGTTCTATGAGCCGTCGACCCGCACCTCGTCGTCCTTCACCTCGGCTATGGACCGGTTGGGGGGCAGCGTCATCCCCATCAACGAGGTCAAGTACTCCTCGGTCTCCAAAGGTGAGAGCCTGCCCGACACGGTGCGCACGCTGGAGTGCTACGCCGACGTGATCGTTATCCGCCACCCGGAGGTGGGGTCGGCGGCCATCGCTGCCAAGGCTGCACACAAGCCGGTGATCAACGCCGGCGACGGGATTGGCGAGCATCCCACCCAGGCGCTGCTGGACTCTTCCGATC
>JAPLGR010000324.1 GCA_026390045.1 Chloroflexota bacterium
GGTGCACTCGAGGATGAGTTCCACGGCATGGAGCTCCTGCAGTCCGCCCCGGATTGCCTCGGCCTCGCCGGGGGCACAGATGCAGTGCACGTTCGGGCCTGCATCGACGGTGGCGCAAACGCCAGCGCCTCTTCGCCGCCACTCAGTGACAGCGTGCAGGATGGTGAGGGTAGATGGAAGCCAGTACTGCAGCGGCGGAGACGACGTCATCATGACCGCGTGCATCAGCAGGCTGTCGAGCTCAACCACCTCGGCCAGGGCGTCGAAATCGCGCTGCAGGATCGCCTGGCGACAGGCCGACAACCGGTGGGGCGCATCCTGGACGCGCGCCGCCTGGAGCGGGCTGGTGCCTGCGAGTCGGTGACCCTGCGTGGATCCGGTCTTCTTGGATGCTTGGCTGACCACGGCGATCAAGTCGATGAGGGGCCAGTGGTCGGGCGGGGCGATTGGAGCGGCAATGGACGTCGCGTCCCCGTCGCCGGCCTGCCACTCGACGAATCCGCTGAAGACGGATCGGCATGCGGACCCTGATCCGCGGCGCGCCAATCGTGAGAGAGCCCGATCATCCAGCGGGAGCCCGCAAGCAGCGGCGGCGGCCAGCGTGATCGCGGCAAAGGCCGAGGCCGACGATGCGATGCCCGAATCGGCCGGGAAGTTGCTGGAGGACTCGATGCGCGCACATAGGCCTCGTCGCGCCGCGGCGCGCACCAGGTCCAAGTGCGCAGAAACGCGGCGGACTGCATCTGCGGGCGCTGCGTGGCCGCCAATGACGAGAGAGTCCTCGGTGGCCGTCGGATCAAACGTGACGCGAGCAGTCGTATGCAGCCCACCAAGGGTCATCGACAGCGAACCGTTGCTGGGGATGCGGAGCGCATCGTCGCGATTGCCCCAGTACTTGATGAAGGCGATGTTTGGGGAGGCCTGGGCGGTTGCGGTCAACGCCTGCGGCATTCGAGCACATCCTGGGTCAAGTGATACCGGCATTGGGCCGGGGCGGACTGTGTGAGCACATGGACGTGTCGTGCACTTCTCGGAGTCACGGGGAGAATTCTAGCCGAACTTGCCGGGGTCGGGCGACGGTCTGGATATGGATGCATGAGGCGTGCGCCGCGCACCGATGGAGGGGCGTTGGGTTGCAGGGGAGATCGCGGAATGAACAGGAGCCTCCTGGAGGGGGAGGCTCCTGCGCCGTGGTGCACGGGCGCGGGTTCGACCTCAGAGCCGTCCTGTGTCTCGGACGCTCATCCAGATCGCGCCCAGCCCGAAGAATGTGGCCGAAACAGCAACGAGCCAGCCGAAGTAGGGGATGGCAGCGAGCAGCAGGTACACCAGGATCCCGAGCAGCATACTCCACGCCTTCGTGTCCGCCGCGCGGGGTGAGATGGCGCCCAGGATCAGCTGCCCGACAAAGAAAGCTGCGACGAGCTTGCTGCAGAACAACACAAGGAAGACGTACAGCACCGCCGCAAGCAGGACGGAGAAGAGGCCGACCGCGAATGTCAGTGAGCCGAGGGCACCAAGAGAGAGTGCCCAGAACAGCATCGACAAGGCAAGCACGACCGCGAGCGCCAGGATCAGGGCTACGATGCCGGTGGCGAACACCGCGACGCCCCAGCCGAGTGCCGCCCATGGTGATGTCCGCAGTTGGTGGGCTCCGCGTGACAGCATGCCCGGTGCCAGCAAGACGAGGAGCAGGCCTAGGACGACGAAGGTGACCAGGTCCAGCCCAAACCGGAGGAGCCACGCCAGCAGGCGATCAGTGTCGATTGCTGTGGACGGTGGCAAGCCCTGCGCGGGGGATGCGATGCCCATGCTGAGTAGCCCGTCGACGGACGACACCGTTAGCTGAAGGCCACGCGTGTCCGGTATGGCCGAAGTGGGAGCCAGAAGGGGAGGCAGCTGGATCCGGTTTGCCCCCAGGAGCGAGTTGATGCCCTGGACGGCGAGGCGGAGCAGATCCACCGGGCCAATGGCGGACCGCATGTTGCGGCCCAACTCGCCCTCGAGGTGGGCGCCAAGCGCGATGGCGTTGATGTCGCGGGCGATGGCTGAGCCCGTCGCGGTGTCAAGCTGTCCGCCGACGAAGTACACGCTCCGCGCGGCCTGAGCGGCAGGGCCAAATGCAAGGACGAGCGAGGCGATGTACGCGCTACCGCCGACCTTGCCCTTGACGGTCACGGATTGTGCCGCAGTCACCAGCGCCCCGGAGATGGCACCGTTGACGTGCACGGTGTTCCCGAGCGCGATCACATCACCGTCCACCGTGCCGTCAATCACCACATCATCGCCAAACAAGATGATGTCGTTCTGGATGGTGACTCCGGCGGGGACCGAGCTCCCGTACACGATGCCCTGCGCATAGGCGGTAGTGAAGACTGAGAGCAAACCGCCTGTTGCCAGAAGGGCGGCAAGGAACATGTTGAGCATGGGCTTTGCGGTGCGGCGTGATGTCATATCGGTCATCCTTCTACGATGCCTGCTTGCGGGCTACCCGCACGGTGCGCGGCGGGACCGCGCCAGGATTCGACGTCAGACATTCTCGCACTCACGTAACAGCGGGTCAAGGCTTGTAGCGCGGGGACTCATCGGGGGCGGCTCGGGGACCGAAGCACCCCGCGTCGCCTGACGCACGAAGACGCCTGTCAGGGCGTCTGGTTGGGGTGGCTGACGGGGCTCGAACCCGCACCCCCTTGATCCACAGGAAGTTGTTTCGGGCGCAGACTCATCTTCGCACAAGCCCCGTCGGCGGGCAATAGTCAGTCTGGAGGAGCGAGTTGGCCGGAGAGAGCAAGTGGCTCTAGGCGCATCTACAACACACACCCGGATTCGAACTCGCGTGCGTGGCGCTTCTGTGCCAATCAGGAGGCTGGGGGGCTCCATCCGAGGGCCTTGGAAGCGCGTGAGGCTCCCAGGAGGTAAGGAAGGAGAGTCCGTCAAGTTCCTGCTCATTGTCAAGACTACCTGCTAGTGAAGAGAGGTTGACCATTGTGAATCCCCCCCATGATTACACCATCTACGACGTTTGCGCCGCTGATAGCTCTTGTATCCTGGATTGTGGACCCGACTCGGGATTCCAGCAATCCCGGATCTGCAAAGATGTAGGCAAAGACCGCCGGAAACAGGTCCTGCAAGACGGTAATATCGTCGTATTCCTCAAAGTCCTCAGAGGGCCACCTAATCGCCAAGAACGTCGCCAATCTGTCCTGAATGTCTAGGCGAGATATCTCGGAAATGTCGTACGCGTCGTCTGTGCCCATGCAGTTCTTGGTCAGGTAAGGTCCGTGATCGCCCGCTACTATAACAATCCCCTTCGGGTCATTCTCAATGATCATCTCGATATCATGTCGCATCTCAAGATTTGCTCTCACCAGTGCCTCGCCATACAACTCGACCTGATTGGGCAAGCAAACCCCCGAGCCTTGGCTGTGGCCAGGAGACCGCGAATGCGTGTATATGAACCTCGACTCTTCTGACACCTGGGAGAGGACACCTTCCTTCTCTTGAACAAATTCCTCCTCAGACACCTCATCGAAATCAATGTCGAACCGGAATTCGCCTTCCAAGATGGCTTCAACAAGAAGACTTGCCGAAGAGCCGTAGCCTGGAAACGAATAGTCGTAGCTTGGGACGACCCCTCGAAAGAAGTAGTCCGTAGGAAACACTCCGTAGCTCTTGTAGCCGAGTTCCTCCAGCAAGTTCTGGACTATCCCGTCACCTGATACCCCTCTCCTTGGATTGCCGTAGAAGCTCGCTGAGCAGTTGAGGACTCGGCTCATCGTGGCAATTGAGAGAGCTCCCACGGAATAGGTGTGTGGGTATAGCTTGAAGCCCAGTTCCTTCAGATACTGCTCTTGGACTCGGTTGTCGATCCCGTAGGCAGACATGGTTTCGCTAGCGACGTATGAATCATAGACAAGCAGATAGATGCTTGGGGTAACGACCGGTTCCTTGGAGTCAACCAACACAACAAGCCGATTGTGAGTTTGGTCCGGATCGGAAGAAGACAGCGTACCATTCCGAACATGTAGCTGGAGAATCGAGTTGGCCAAGAAGCAGACGGCAATCATGAGATACAGAAGGCGTCGGAGGCCTAGGCGGAACAAGAGCCAACTGGCAAGCCACACACCCGCAAAGACCGGCAATTGTATCTTGAGGGACCCCCACTCGTGCCACGCGAACTGCTTGCTCAGGGACGCCATGTTCGTGATTGAGAATGCCAACGCCACTCCCAAGTACATCACGAGCCGAGCCGAGCCAGTGCTCCTGAGAAGCATAGGGACCACGATGATAGGAAGAGATGCAAGCAGTGCAAAGAAGCAGAACACGAGAATGGAGTCAAGCCGGGAGAGAATGTCGTTGTTGTTTAGGATGTACTGGACTACAGGGGCCAATGGGAGCAAGAGAAGTATCAGGTCGCCGGCGGACAGTTCCTCTCTAGAGGTTCTGGACAACTGCTGTCTGATCCTTCTTGAGCCAAAGACGGCGAACAATGCGATACACAGAAGGATCGCAATCGGCACCGAATACTTCGCAGATCGAGTCACGAAGACCTTGTTGACTCCCGCGGGAAGTAGCATCGAAGAAGAAACGAAGTAGAACGACATGACTCCAAGAGGGATAAGGACATGAGACAAGAGGAAAGTCACCGTCAATACCTGTCTACAGATGGGCTTGACCAGCTCGCCAATCCTCACAAACATGGACTCTCCCTCTTCACAAGGCAATCGCGACTCGAGTGAATGATGCCGGGCTCAACTCTCAAGACAAGGCTACCTCGCGTCGAGGATAGCGGAGTATCGAGGAGTCCTGTGACCTTGTCTCCTGGGTGTAGCCTGGCCCCACTATGTCGAAGCAAGATGACTCGAGAGGTGGTCTTCGTGACTAGTGGTGGCATCAAGACACAAGCATCTCGGGCAATCGATACAGGATCGTGCGTTCCGGCCGACGATGGTGTATGCTCGTCTTCACTGCTGCCGCGGACGACGTCATCCCCGCAAACCACTTCCACACAGAAGAACCCGCTTGGTATTCTGGCGGGCGTGGCGATACCTAGAGTGCCATCTTGCCCATCTCCGCTAGAAGCATCCCAAGGAATCCGCTGGCCAACTACGCATTCTACAACTGCCGTCAACTGCGAGCACGCCTCTCCTGGGAGGGGGATGTGGGCGACGCGCGCCCGACGTCGAATCCGCTTATGTGGGATGTTCCGCGGAGAAGGACGGGCATGACGTCAGCCGCCATGCGAGTCGGCGGTCTGCGATGAAGTGCGTCGAACAGCTCGTGGAAGGTGAGGGCGGGGGGAGAAACTACAGCGGACGGCATGGCGTAGAACCTCCATGCGCCCGCTTCTTCCCTTGTGGACCTTGCTGACCAGGTCTCCATCTTTCATCTCATACGACGGAGGCTCAGTTGCGCGCAAGGTCTGGGGGGCCGGGCTAACCTTGATGTAACCTAGCAGCCAGGTAGTGCCCGGACGCTCTGGGGTGGCTGACGGGGCTCGAACCCGCAACGTCCACATCCACAGTGTGGCGCTCTACCATTGAGCCACAGCCACCATGTCAGTCCCACGGGGCGGGTGCCATGAGCCCAGCACTTGATCCGCATCCAAGTGCTCTGCCCTTGAGCTACAGCCCCCGTGGCACGCGGCGCATTGTAGCACGGATTGCGTACGAGGCACCTGAAAACACGGAACTCCCAGCCGGAGGAGGGCGGCTGGGAGTTCAAGCGCAACCGGAGGCCGGTGCAGCCGCGGGTCTAGCCGAAGGGGCTGAGCGCCGTGACACGGCGCAGACATTCCTGCTTGGCCGCGCTCTCGGGCAGGCACTCTGCCATCCACAACCAGGCGACGACATTCGATGGCTCGCGCTGAAGGACCCAGGCCAGTGCCGCCTGACCGCGGGAGGAGTCGCCACGCTTGATCGCCGAGACGGCGTAGTCGAGGGCCTGCTCGCTGGTTGGATTGGCGCTGGTCATCATCAGTTCCTCGATTTCCATAGGTGTCTGCTTCAATGAGTGATCCTGCATGCATCCTAGCATGGGCGAGGGCGTGTGCGTCTTGCATTCACCTTGCAGGCCGGAGAGGCAACATCGAGCCCGCGAAGGGGGGCTCGGTGTCGGAGGAGGGCAACCCGCCGTTGGGCGTTCGGAGATGCGGGTCACAAGTTGGGGCGCAGGCCGGTGCTCTCAGGGAGCCGGTCGCTAGACGCCCCCAATGACACCAAAGGGCTTGTCTCTCGACGCCTGCGCAACGGTGAGTTGCGTCTTCATCCTAGCATGTCGCCACGCAGGCACGCCTTTCAGTCGCCTTACGCCGCACGCCGGACACGCCTCTCAATGGCCAATGAGCTCCTGGATGCGCAAGACGGCCTCCGCCTGCGTGCAGGTGATCTGCCGGCCACTGGGGAGGTGCTTGAGGGTGAGCTTGCCCGCTTGAACCTCGTCAGGTCCTAGGATGGCAGCCACCGGTATGCCCAGCCGGTCGGCGTACTTGAGCTGACGGGGAATCCGCCCGGGCTCGGGGTACCACTCGGCCTGTAGACCGCCCGCGCGGAGTGTCTGACAGAGGATCAGGGACGCCTGCTGCGTGGTTGTGTCGAAGTTGGTGACCAGGACCACACTGGGGCTCGTGCGCAGCGTGGGGAGGGCCGCGGCAGACGCCAGGACGAGTCCCAGGACTACATCCCCCATGGCAAAGCCGGTACCAGGCAGTCGTTCGCCGCCCACGTCAGCGACGAGGTTGTCGTAGCGTCCGCCTCCGAGGATGGCGCGATGCTCGCCAGCCGTGTCGCGGGCTTCGAAGACCGTGCCGGTGTAGTAATCCAGTCCCCGGATCACTGTCGGATCGTAGGCGAGATACTCAGATGATCCGAGTGCCTCGGCCGCAGCGAAGAACGCAACCATCTCCGGTGAAGTCCGCCACGCCTCGGTGTCCTCCAGGATGTGTTGAAGGCTCGAGAGCTGACCGGCGTCGAGCCCTGTCTCCAGTGCATAGGCCGACCACGCAGCCGCCGAGAGCTTGTCGCGCCGGTCGATCAACTTGAAGACGCCGGGCCACAGTCGGGCGGGGATGCCGGCCTGCTCGAGCTGCCTCTCGGCCAGCCGGCGGTCGTTGACTAGGATGCGGATGATGCGGGGGCCGAGGCCGACCGCGCGGAAGAACGCCGCGCCGATGGAGGCGATCTCCGCATCCGCTTGCGGGGACTCGACGCCCACCAGGTCGATGTTCCACTGAAAGAACTCGCGGCTCCGACCCTTCTGAGGGCGTTCGTAGCGCCAGAATGGGCCGAACGACCACCATCGGATCGGCTGGGGCAGGCTCTTGCTTCGCTGGGCGACCATCCGGGCAAGGCTGAGCGTCAGCTCAGGTCTCAACGCCACCATGTCCCCGCCGCGATCCGCGAAGACGAAGGATTGTTCTTTCACCAACTCCTCGCTGGACTTGGCGGCGTATAGCTCGAGCCGTTCGATGAAGGGGCCGTCAAACTCCTGATAGCCGTGGCTCTCAGAGACCGTTCGGATGTGTTCGTACAGCCACCTGCGGAACGCAAGGTCCTCGGGATAGAAGTCGCGCGTGCCCTTCACCGGTTGGATCGTCGCCATGAGGGACCTCATTCCGAAAGCTGCTGCGGGTATTGGATCCCGCCGGCATGCAAATCCCGGGTCAGACGGACCACAGATGTCGCATATCCTGCTCTGTTGCGAGTGAAGGCCAAGTGAGAAGCGCCTGCGGGCATCCCACTAGGTGGCCCGGGCCGAGATTGTAGCATGCACGGTTGGCAGGGAAACGGTCGGGCGGTGAGGATGCTGCGAGGGCCTAGCCGGGAGGCGCTGGCTCGATGGTCACACTATCGGCCACGCTGATGATGCCCCCCTGATGGACGCGGGCCAGCAAGCCGCGCTGACCGCGGATGGCCTCGCGCAGGCCGGGGCGGATCGAGTCCATCAGAGCGCACGGGGCGCAGTCGCCGGTCACTTCCAGGATTGCTGCGCCAATGTGGAGACGTGTCCCGGCTGGCAGGCCGGTGAGGCTGAGCCCTGCGAGCGCGATGTTCTCTCGAGTCTGGCCGGGATGCAGATTGAACTCCGCGAGTATTGACTCATCCACAAGCAGCACTTGCCGGCGCGAACGGCCGAAGGATGCATCACCCTCGAGGCCTTGGCCCGCGACAGCTGAGACGCTTTGAACCTCGCGCATCGGCAGGCCGTGTCCCGGCTTGAGGAATAGCCCAAGGACGTGTCCAGGCACAAGCGCTCCCGCGCAGCAGTCTACCACACGGGCCCAGAGGCAGTCGTCGTGGTATGCTTTCACGCGAATCCACGGTTGGGAAGATCCGCTTGACAGGATTGATCCCCTGCTTGTTGCTCCTCATCGGTGCCGGCGTCACCTGGCTGACCCGTCGTCAGGTGGACCGCGTGTCGTGGGGTCTGGCGACGGCCTTCGCGCTTCTCGCGTGGCTGAGCGTGTTGTTCATTCTGCCCGCGCTGCCGACCGGCGTTGAGTTGTCTGCCTGGAGGCCAGCGAGTCTCTTCGCCTCGCGCCTCGAGATCAACCTCGATCGTACTTCCTGGGGAATCGTGTATGCGGTGGCGACGGGGCTGCTGGCCGTCTTTCTTACGGGCGCAGCTCGTCCGGCCTTGGGGGCAGCGGGTTCCAGAAGCATGATGCTGGCCTACACGGCGCTGGCATTGCTGGCCATCATGGCGGGGAATCTGCTGTCGGTCGCGATTCTATGGATGACGATCGATGTGCTTTCGTTTCTGTACCTGATCGCTCGTGTGGAGGATCCGGCGGGCGCGCAGACGCTGGTCGGACGTCTTGCGATCGACATGAGCGGGACGGTATTGGTGCTGGCGGCAGCGGCGGCTTCGTTTGTCGGCACACTGGAGCTCCCCTTCGGGGCGCGGCCCGTGGCCCTCTTGCCCGCGGCCTTCCTGGCGCTGGCCGTGTTGCTTCGGCTCGGTCTCCTCCCGTTGAATTTCACCCCGTCGCCGCTGCCGCAGGTCCGGCGAGGCCTCGGGACCTTGCTGCGCATGCTCCCACCGGCAGCTGCGATGGCTGTCCTGGCGCGCACGCTTGGAGAGGCTGTGCCTTCCGCCATGTCCCCATGGCTGCTTTTGGCCGGGGCGCTGGGCAGCGTGGTGGGGAGCGTCCGCTGGTTCATGGCGCCCGAGCCCATCCGCAGTCGCACGTCCCTCGTTCTCAGCATCGCTGGGGTGGGCCTGGTCAGCGCGGTGAATCTCCCCTCCGGCGCGGGCCATGCGCTGGCAATCTCAGCCGCGGTCATGGTGACGGTGGTCGTCATCGTCTCTTTGACTGAGATCCGAACGCCATGGCATCGGATGTGGCCGCTGCTGGGATGTGTGCTGCTCATCGGACTTCCATGGACGGCAGGGGGCGCGTTGATGGCAGGCATCGTGCCTATCAGCCTCACACCCCTGACAGGTTTCGGGGCCGTGCTTGGTCTCGTATCGATGGTGCTGGTGATCGGAGGCCTGGCGCGCGAGGCGCTGCGCGCAGTGGAGCCGTGGCCGGCAGGCGAAACGATGGTGAAATCCCTGTATGGATTGGGCCTGGCGCTCCCCCCTCTGGCACTGGCCGGGTATGGAATCCTGCTCGGCCAATCCCTGACCCTTCCGGGCATTGCCGGCCTGCTTGCGGTCGTCCTTGGGCTGGCGTACGGATGGTGGCGCCGGGATCGCTTGGAGACAAGGAGAGTCCAGCGCTGGACACGGCTACTCTCGTGGCTGGATGCAGCACCGGTCTACGCCGCAGTGTGGCGCGTCTATCGCGCGACGATGGCGGCTGTCCGGGCAATCGGTGAGGCGCTGGAAGGTGAGGGAGCGTTTCTCTGGGTGCTGGTCGCGCTGCTCGCCGTTGCCCTGGTCGTGCAAGGGGGCTCGCCGTGATTGCCCTGGGAGGGACGGCCAGCGTTCTGGTCGCGCTTGCAGCCGGCGCGGCGTGCGCGGCCGCTATCCTTGCCGCGCGGCGCGGCGTGATGATCGCGGCGCTGTTCATCCAGTTCGTGTGCGCTGCGCTCCTGTTCTCCTCGTTGCCGATCGCGTTGGTGATTGCCTACTGCATCGTGGGCGCGTGCGTTTGCGGCATCCTGGCCGTCACGTCGGCCAGTACCGGCGCGGCAGGTGAGACGCGGCAGGCTGGCATCCCGTCTGGCATGTGGTTCCGGCTGGTAGCGGTCGTTCTGGTCGCGCTGGCATCGATGTCTCTTGCGCGCGCTGCCATTGGCGCCGGCGATGCCGCGGTCCCCGGTGTGCCGATCGGCGCAGGGTTGCTCATGGGTCTTGGTCTGCTTCAGATCGGTCTTTCGGAGGAACCGCTGCGGGTGGGATCCGGGCTGATGTCCGTCATTGGCGGATTCGAGATCGGGTACACGACGGTGGAGACTGCCATCGCTCTGCATGGGCTGATCATCGGGATCCCGCTGCTGATCGCCCTCGTGGTTGCGTATTTGCAGGTGCTGCCAGCTGCCGGGAGTGAAACAGTCCGGTGAACGCGCCTCTGCTACTACTGGCCTTCACGCTGGGGTTGGCGGTCCTTGTAGCCGTGCTGCGCAGGGAACACGTGGTCGCGTGGCTCCTGGCGGGCATCGGTGCAGGGCTAGCAGCACTGCTGGTCTTTGCCGTCCGGCTGGATGAGGCCGGGGGCATCTTCGGCATCCCGATCAAGGTTTCTGGCACATGGACGATCGTGGGCCGTTCGCTTGTGCTGGGAGTGTCCAATCAGTCGGCCGTTGGCCTAGTGTATCTGATTGCATCCTTCCTGTTTGCGGGTGCCTATGTTGCCAGGCCGGGTCGCCTCTTCTACGCGGCGGGGCTGGTTGTTGTGGGACTCGTGGCAGCGTCATTGATGGTGGTGCCGTTCCTGTACGCGGCGGTGCTCCTCGAGTGCATGGCGGTCGTGGCTGTGCTGATCCTGTCCCCGCCCGATCAGCCCGGTCTTCGTGCGCCGATGCGGATGGTCGTCCTGTACACGCTGGGGATGATCGCGCTGCTGGTTGCCGGCTGGCAGGCCGACATCCTTGGCGCGGGCGCGGCTCCTGCGGAGGCCGCGCGCACCGCGACCGCGCTGGCCATCCTCGGATTCGCGCTTCTGCTGGCAGTTCCCCCATTCCATGTGTGGCTTCCATCGTCTGCCGGAGAGAGCCACCCGTACGCATTGGCTTTTGTCATCCTGGTTTCCCAGGCCGGCGCGCTCTTCCTGGTCCTCCGGTTCGTAGATGCGTACGCGTGGCTGCGTGAGGATGCGGCGCTCTTTGCGGGCGCCCGGTGGGCGGCGATCGGTATCGCCGCCTTCGCCGCGCTGTGGGGCATGGCGCAACGCAGTCTGGCTCGGACGGCAGTCTATGCCGTGCTCGCCGACACTGCGATCATCCTGCTGGCTTTCTCATCGATGTCCGCGGGGGGCTACCAGCTCGCCCTGGGACTTACTGGCGCACGAGTGATCAGCCTATCGGTCTGGGCGCTCGGGGCGTCGGTGCTACGGAATGCCGGGGCAGGCGACACTTCTGAGGAACTCGCTGGCATCGGATACCGCGCCCCGTTGGCAACGGCGACGGTCCTTGTTGGCCTGTTCTCACTTGCCGGCTTTCCCCTTACCGCGGGGTTTCCAGGACGTTGGGCCGTCATGGCCAGCGGAGGGGAGGAGGCGCTGGCCGTTGTCGGGACGCTGGCAGCCATATCGCTGGCCGCGGTGCGGTGGACGAGCACCGTATTCCGGTCGCCTCGCGAGTTCGCTCTTCCGGAAACAACCACCCTTGAGCGGTTTCTCCTCGGCGCCGGGATCCTGCTGTGCCTGCTCCTGGGGCTCTTCCCTCAACTGCTGTATCCTTGGGTCGTCAATGCCCTGTCCGGCCTGACGGGTCTCGCGGGCGGCTAGACGCGCGCCGGTGGAAGGAGCACAAAGCCGATGGAGCCTGCGTTGATCGAGCAGCGTCTTGCCTGGCTCGAGGAACAACACGCCAAGGCAGTACAGCACGCAGCCAAGCTTGGTGAGCGGGTCAAAGAACTGGAAGCCACCCTCGCCAAGGTGTCGCGCCAGGGACAGGAGCTGTCTGCGGACGTCTCCAGGGTGACGGCGGCCGCGTCGCGCCTCCAGCAGTATGAGGACACGCTGCACAAGCATCGGCAGGAGGTCGCTCGCATGCTCGCGGACGCCGAGGAGCGGCGCTCCGCGAAAGAGAACACGTTTCAGCAGATGCACGCGGCTGACATGGAGGAGACTGGCAGGAGCATCGCTGAGATCCGGATGGATCTGGGGTTGGTGGGTGAAGTCCAGCAGTCCCTGGAGACCCGCCGCGAAGAGGAAACGAAGATCAGCCGAACGCTGGATGTGCTGCGCAAGCAGTTGGATACGCTGATGTCGCGCGACACGGACCGCGCCGAAGCGCTGGCGTCGTTGGATGATGATCACCGCCAGGAGACGCGCCGCTCGGCCGAGGCTCAGGCGGAGCTGGCCGTCCATCGCGAGCGGGTGGACGTGCTGGTTTCGCAGGCAGAGCAGCTCGACGATCAGGCGAGGCGGATGGAAACCAGGCTGGCCGAGCTCGCTGCCAGCGAAGGGGAGCGACAACAGCTTCTCAGCTTGTGGCTGGAGCAGCAGAACCTGCGCCAGGCGGAGCAGGATCACGGCTGGCGAGAGTGGGAACGCCGGTTTCAGGCCTTCGAGAAGCGGTCCGGGGAGGTGGATGAACGGATCCTTGTGTTCGAGGAGACGTATCGGGGGCTCAAGCAGCTCCGGGATGACTTGGGGCAGTTGGTCGAGCGGACGGAGCGGCGCATCAACGAGGTCGCGGAGATGCAGCGGCTGGCCGAAGATCGTCTGAACCATGATTG
>JAPLGR010000313.1 GCA_026390045.1 Chloroflexota bacterium
AGGTGCCGTTGAGCCACTCGCCTGAGGCGACGGCATCAGCGATCGCCTGCGAAACCTGGCGCAGGTTCGAGAAGGTGAACGTGTCCGAGATGACGCCGCGCCAGCCGTCCGTGCCGAAATGGATCGCCATGCAGCCCCCGAAGAAGGAATGTGACTCAGGTGAGGCCCCGCCGGACATGCGTTACCCGTCCAGTGGGGCAAGTGCATTCTACCCGCCCCTGACGAAGCGGGTCAACCACTGAATGCGCACGGGCGTTCTAGTGATGGGGTGAGGCTCAGGAGTACGCGAGCCCGATGACGAGATCGGTGAGGTTGGTGCCCGTGGGGCCGGTTCGCAGCAGCGCGCCCAGCTGGTCGAGCAGCGGATACGAGTCATGCGCCTGGGCGGCCTCGCGCGGATTGAGCCCGAGGGCGCGGGCACGCGCGACCGTCTCGCCATCGACCCACGCGCCGGCGGCGTCGGTCGGCCCGTCGATCCCGTCGCTCGCCAGCGCGACCAGTGCGCAGCGTGGCTGTCCATCGAGTGCGAGTGCGGAGCCGAGCGCCAGCTCCTGGTTGCGTCCGCCGCGACCGCCTTGTCGAATGGTGACCGTCGTCTCGCCGCCTGCGAGCAGGCAGATCGGACGCGGCGCGGAGGCGAGGTGCGTGCCCAGCCGCTCGCCAACCGTGAACGCCTCGCCCTGCATGCGAGCGGTCAGGATCTTCGTCGGGAAGCCGATGGCGCGTGCCTGATGTGCAACCGCATGAAGCATGTCCTCATTGCGGGCGATGACGAGGTTGTGGGGAGAGGGAGAGACGCGCGGCCGAGCAATGGACCTGCTCAGCGCCTGGCGAACGGCCTGGGGCGCAGGATCCCAGCATCCATATCTCTCGAGCATCTGTCGTCCGGTCCCATGGCGTGATGCGCGTGTCACGGTGGGACCGGAGGCGATCGACGCCGGATCGTTGCCAACGACATCGGAGAGCAGGAGGCCGACCACCTGTTCCGGCTGAACACGATCTGGCAGGCGTGTTGGCTTCGATGTCAATGCGGTAGCGATACCGGCCTCTAGCCGCGCGCCGAGGACGTCGCACGCGGCGCGCACCATGGCAGGCGCCGCCTTTCCCAAAGCGATCACGTAGAGCTTCGACTTGAGGGTCAGAGGAAAGACGCGTTGCCCGACGCGAACGCCGTCCGGCTGCAGGCTCAGGTGACGCCGGACAGCCGCCTCAGGGTCGGCTGCCTGCAACGCAGCGCCGATCAGCTGGCCGACGTGTTCGCGTTGATCGGAATACGCGGGGAAGCCCGTCACGTGCATCTCACTCTGCATCGGCTATGTCTCGAGCAGGGCCGCTCATCCGACGCGCCAATCGGGATCGTACTGCTCGCCGGCCTCGATCGCGATCTGCAGGTGAGTCTCGGCGGGCGGCAGCGGGCATGTGGCGTAAGGGGAGAATGCGCACAGCGGGCTGTAGGCGCGGTTGAAATCAAGCGTCACCTGCTCGCCTTCCACCGGACCCGTGGCCAGGAACCGGCAGGGTGGATAGGTGGTCTTCCCATTGGTGAGATCGGCGAAGACCAGGAACAGACCCTCCTCATCGCAGTCCGTCACCAGCAAGCGGACGGGAGTACCCTTCAGCTCGAAGTCCACATGCCCGGGGCAGGGCGTCGGCTCCGAATCACCGAGGACGTTGGTGATCAAGACCGAGCGCGGTGGGTCGTAGCGCACGTATCGCGCGGGCACCACGCAGGTCTCATCGATTGGATACCAGCGCCGACCGGGAAAGGCCGTTCTGGCCGGGTGGCTGCGATTCCAGACGCGCACGCCCCAGCGCTTGCCCCGGCGCACGATGACGAAGGTCACATCGCCGAGCCGGACGCGCGTCGGCAGGCCGCTGACGTCGGGCTGCAGCATGATGGTCTCCACGCACTCCTCGCCGACATGCGCCGCGACGCCCGGAGCGACGCGAAAGACCGCCTGTGTGCCATTGAAGTCGATCACCCCAGCGGCCTCCGGAGCGGTCCCTTTGGGGAGCAGGATGCTGCTACCGCGTTCAGACCCGATCTATCTCCCCGGTTGCCGTCCCCAGCGCGGTGAATCCTAACCCACATCACGAATGCGATGTCAACTCGGCTGGCAAAATGACGCCGAGCATCACAGGCACTTCGACGGCTTTCGGAGACTAGGGGCGTGCGATTGCGGCGGCGGCAGCCGCGGCGGCCTCTTCAGGAGTGAGTTCGCCGGTCAGCGTCGCGCCCGTCGCATCACGCAGTGCCGGGCCGAACAGGTCGAGCTCCTCGGGCGAGGGCAGGGGGAGGCAGGTAGAGCCCATCGCCTCGGCCAGCATG